>JAQBZS010000926.1 GCA_027622115.1 Planctomycetota bacterium
AATCGCCAGTTTAAGAGAATCGAAGTTGGCGTCAACTTTGCCGCTTAGGTCAGGAATGAAGGCGTCGTCAGTCCGGCGATGGTGCCACATGCTCATCCAAATAACCGACCACCCGTGCGGCCATCCGGTTGAAGTAGTCCCACGTGTGGCCGTTGACCGTGGTTTCAAAATCGGATTCGAACGGGACTCCGGACGAATACAACTTCATCCCCAATCGTTCGGCACCCTCGAACCACTCCGCGTCTTGAGGATCGCACACGAGCAACTGTTGTCGCGGCCAATTCATGGGATGCAATTGCAGCGTTGCGGTCTGCTGCCGCGCGGCTTCCGGGTTGGCGAACATCTCGTCCAGCGGAAGTTCTCGGCCATGCCAGATTTGGAAATCAACGGCCGGCGAGATTGCGGCCACGGTCGGAAAGTCTCGCGGAGCACGATACGCAAGTTGCAAGGCCCCTTGGCCCCCCATGCTGATGCCCATCAAGCCGATGTGGGGCGGTCGCAGATTCCAGCGTTCGCCGATGAACGGCACAATCGAATTTCGCAAGTACTGCATCGGCGTCAGGACTTCGTCGAATTCTCGACACACGCGATCCAACCACCACGATCGTTGCCCGTGTGGGCAGACCACGGCGAATCCGTGCCGCTCGAATTCTTGGGTGAATGCCGAGTTGTCTTTAACGGTTTCGAGCCCATGTCCATGCAGGTGAATGATGACGCGACGTGGCTTGGCCGATTCGCTCGGTTCAAAACGTCCGCCCGTTTGCCGGCGATTGCGATCTGCGACCAGATACCCGGCATCTCACAACTCCGCAGCGACTTTGGCGATACGTTCCAGGTTTTCCCACGTGAAAATCCCGGTGTCGTGACCGTCGGACCAGCGGATCCGCAATGCATAGTTGCCGGCGAATGAGATTTCCGCAGGGATGATGTCATCCGGAATCCGCGCGACGTCCAAAGTTCGCACGCCGGTGAACTCGTTGACGCATGAAGCACACGGGCATTCCCCGCGCATCAATTTGAACGGCAATTGGTCCGTTTGACCGTTCGGCCACGAGATTTCCAGCAGGTGTTTGTCTCGAATTGACCGCAGATTTGTGGGAATCGGAGCCATGAAGTGATCCAAGAGTGAACGTTGAACGACCGGCATGAGACCGCTTGTGCGTCGTTGGCGGACGCGGTCTTGAATGGTCGATGAGACGAGTTGCCGGCGGGGAGCAGCCAAGATCATACAGCCCACGACGGAAGAAGTCCGGCCCGCGATCACGGTGTCTGTCGGCAGTCGGTGATCTGGCACTTTTGGGGTACGCAGGTTTTGTGCAGATCCGTGGAGGGCTGGGGTCGGGTGGTTCAAAGTTCAATGCTCGCGGTTGACGTCTCACTTGCTCGTACGCTTTAGGCCGCGAGCATTGAACTACCAAGGAACAAAATCAATTTACACCTGAACGTACACTGGACACCGAGGTCATTTGTTCCTTGCCAAGATGTGTCCGGCTGCCGGACTGAGATGCTTTGAACCACCCGACCCCTTCCCCCATCCGAGTCCCAAAACCTGCGTGAACTCGATCACCTGCTAAGGCCGAGAGTTTTCAACACCCTTGCCTTGCTACTAACCTGGAATCGATATCATCCCCGCGGTCGATGGAATCCGTCGGACGACGAGCGACCTTATGAGCGACAAGGCGATCGTCGCCAGAAATCCGCACCACGCAGTTTCTTGACAGACCGATTCACAATGGAGTCTCCCATGACACGCGATTTCGCATACAGGACGATCTTCGCCAGCCTAATGTTGCTGTACGCAGCCGGTTGCTCAAAGACAACCGCCAAATCAAACACGTCGGCTGCGGTGAGCAAGTCGGTTTCGAATTCGGACTCAGTGCCGTCATCCAAGTCAGAGTCCGAGATTCCGGCCGAAAAGTCGGCCGCCAAGACCGCTTCCGCGAAATCCGCTGTCACGAAGGTTGAAGCCAAGACAACGCCAACTCCAACCGAGAAAACTTCATCGGCGAAGCTCAACTATGTTCCGCCGCCGTTGACTCCGGAAGAAATTGCGGCGGGTTGGCTGAGCCTTTTCGACGGCGCGACTCTCTATGGCTGGACTCCGAATTCGGAAACCAAATGGGAAGTTGTGGACGGCGTGATTGTTGGATCGGGCGAGACCACCGGTCTGTTGGTCAGCAACTATCAACTGTTGAACTATGAGTTCCGATGCGACTTTCGACTCGAAAAAGGCGGCAACAGCGGCGTGTTTCTTCGCAGCGACGTCCAGCCAAAGGACCCGGCGATTGACTGCTATGAATTGAACATCTGCGATTCGCACCCGGCGTTTGCCACGGGAACACTCGTGAAACGCATGAATCTCGACGAGAAACACAACGTGGAAGGAGAATGGCACACCTATCACGTGGTGCTGGAAGGGAATCGGCTGCAAGTCAATTTGGACGGCAAGCCGATCCTGGACTACACCGACGAATCGGAAACGCCGTCCCCGTTCGGTCACATCGGTCTGCAAATGAACGGCGGCAAGATCGAATTCCGCAACGTGGTCCTGCGACCTCGCAGCCTGAAGTCCTTGTTCAACGGCAAGGATTTGGCGGGTTGGAATCCCGTGCCGGGCTCCAAAAGCGTATTCACCGTTGCCGACAACGCGATCAACCTCAAGAACGGCGCGGGCTTCCTGGAAACCGCCGAGACGTTCGACGACTTCGTCTTGCAACTGGAAGCTCGCACCAACGTCGATCGCGTGAACAGCGGCGTGTTCTTTCGCGCGATCAAGGGCACCGAAGCGGCTCCGTCCAACGGTTACGAATTGCAGATTCACAACGGTTTCAAAGACGGAGACCGCACCCAGCCCGACGATTACCAGACGGGTTGGGGCACGGGATCCATCTTCCGCCGCATCAAGGTGCGACGCGTGATGTCCGACGACCACAAGTGGTTATCAATGACGCTGATCGCCAACGGGCCGCACTTCGCGACATGGGTCAACGGCTACCAAGTCACCGACTGGACGGACGATCGGAAGCCGGATGCGAACCCACGTCGCGGCAAGCGGCTCGAAGCCGGGCATCTCAGCCTGCAAGGTCACGATCCCACGACAGACCTGGACTTCCGCAACATTCGCATTCTCGCTGTTCCAAGCGCGTCCTCGACAAAACAGTGACCGTGGTAACCGACTGATTGGGGCTACGCACCCACATCTCAGGTAACTCGCAACAAGTGTAACCCACCCAACCGGATGCTAACGCGTGGCGGCTGATTTCATTCATCAGCCGTTGGGCGTTAGCCCACGGTTTTCGGGTAGGCTATTAATTGCGGGTTGTCTCAGGGCTCAATGAGTCCATGCCGGATCGCGTACCGACAAACCTCAACCTGATTTTCGGCACCGATGCGACTCATGAGCCTGCGTTTGTGGTGTTCGATTGTTTTTCTGGCGAGCTGCAGTGTTTCCGCCACGTTTCGAATGGACAGACCGGTCGCCAGTAATTTCAAAACTTCAAGCTGGCGATCCGAAAGCTCCGAGTGTGGCGGATCAGTCCTTGTGGCTTGC
>JAQBZS010000927.1 GCA_027622115.1 Planctomycetota bacterium
GGCTGCTATGTCACTGTGCCGACGCAGTTCCATGATGCCGACCTGGAATTGAATTTGCCTGCCATCCGCCGGCATGTCGAGTTCCTGCTGGCGGGAGGAATTCGCGAAGGGACTGGCATCCTGCTGGCCGGAGGTGCGGCGGGCGATTTTTCCACTATGACGCTGGCCGAGCGATTTCAAGTCGCCGAGACCATCGTGAAAGCGGCCGACGGAAAAGTTCCCGTGACGATCGGCGCGCAAACGACCAGCACTCGGGAATTGTGTGAACTGGCCCGCGGGGCTCAGCGTCTGGGCGCGGACTTCATTCAGGTCTCGCCGCCGTTTTACTTCCGTCATACCGAAGAAGACTTCTTCGAGTTCGCCCTAGCGGCGGCACAAGCGGCGCCGGAAGTCGGCATCATTGTCTACAACACGTATTGGACCAGCGTGGGGGTCTCGGCGTCGCTGATCGGCAGACTCGTCGAGATCCCGAATCTCGTGGGCCTGAAGTGGGCCACGCCGGATCCGGTCTGGATGACGTTTGAAGACGCCCTCGTGAAGTACAGCGGGCGGTTGGGCATTATCGACAATCAAAGCCGTTTCGTGACCAGTCACATGCTGGGAGCGCGGGCCATCGAATTGCACATCTGCAATCACTGGCCGCAGTTCGGCGTCCGCTTGTGGCAACTGTTGGAAGCGAAGCAATACGAGGAAGCCCAGCGCGAGATGGTCCGCGTGCTGCAACCCTACATGCAGCTCTGGGCAGAGATGGAGAAATACACCAGCGGCGACGGCTATCTGGATAAACTCTGCATGGAACTGGTCGGCCTCAACACGAGTCGCTGCCGCCCGCCGACGCGTGACGTGCGTGACAAATTTCGTGAAAAGACGCGGAAGATGTTGCTGGACTGTGGCACTCCAAATGTGAAGCTCAAGTAGTCCAGCTGTCTGCCGAGGAGTCTCGAACATGAACTGCACCAGAAGAAGTGACACGATCTGCTGCGAAGCTCTGACCGGGGCTTCGCCCGCAGTCCTGAGTCGTAGACCGCTCCGCGATCCAGCGTCTGTTCGCCGACAGATCCAGGACGAGCATACAGGCGTGCATCGTGCGTGCATGTTTTGGCAGTTCATGGCGATCCTGCTGATCGTCCCCGGCATCACCGCCCAGACATCGGCGGAAGACTGGCCGCAGTGGCGAGGCCCGCAGCGCGATGCGGTCTCTGCCGAAACTGGCTTGCTGCAATCGTGGCCGGAGGGTGGGCCCGGAGTCGCGTGGAAGGCTGCCGAGTTAGGAACCGGCTATTCCAGCGTTGTCGTTGGACGAGGCCGAATGTACACGATGGGACTGAAGGGGTCGGACGTTGTCGTAACGGCTTTGGATGTCGAGACAGGAACATCCGTGTGGACGCGGAAAATCGGCGAAACCGAGCGTCATCCCTCGTCGACGCCGACGCTGGATGGAGATCGACTGTATGCACTTGATCCTGACGGCGACCTGGTCTGCCTGAAGGTCGAGACTGGCGAAGTCGTCTGGCAGGCAAGTTTCGCAGACGACTTCGGGGGACGGATGATGTCGGGGCGTGGATACGGCGAGTCTCCGCTGGTCGATGGCGATCGGTTGATCTGTACGCCAGGTGGACCGGATGCGGCGCTGGTTGCTCTCGACAAAATGACGGGCAAGCTGGTTTGGAAGGCGACATTGCCCGAGCTTGGGCCCCAGGGGAAGGACGGCGCCGGCTTCTCATCGGTCGTCGTCACCGAGGCCGCCGGTCTGCGCCAATACGTGCAGCTCGTCGGGCGAGGCGTGGTTGGGATCGATGCCAGTGACGGCCGCTACTTGTGGGGCTACAACGCCATTGCCAACGGAACAGCCAATATTCCGACTCCAATCGTCCATGATGAATACGTCTTTGCTGCAAACGGTTATACGGCTGGCAGCGTACTGCTGAAACTCGTCGCGGAAAACGATCCGAACGCAACCGCCCCGGGTGTGAAAGCGGAAGTCGTTTACACATTGTCCGGCAGTCAGTTTCAGAATCACCATGGCGGCGTCGTTCGACTCGGCGATTATCTGTTCGGCGGACATGGCAACAACAACGGCTTGCCAACTTGCCTGGACTTCAGGACGGGACGAGTCACGTGGAAGCGACGTGGGCCGGGTGTCGGTTCGGCAGCGATCATCTGCGCGGACGGGCAACTCTACTACCGTTATCAGAACGGTGTTGTCGCGCTCATTGAGGCTACTGATCGTGGCTATCAACTCAACGGCACGCTGGAAATCCCCGGAGCCGGGGGAGACAGTTGGGCGCATCCTGTCATCGCCAACAGCCGCCTTTATTTGCGCGAACAGGATACAGTGTGGGTTTACGATCTGAGCAGAGATTCGGCGTCTGCCAAGTCAATCGCGATGCCTCACGCGGCGAATTCGAGCGCTGCAGTCTTAGCGATCCGCGAACTGGGTGTCTCCGTTGAGCCGCTGTCCGTCTCCGAATCGAATCGGCGGATTTACAGATTCGCAGCGCTCTCTGTTGACGAAACCCAGACCGCCGAGACGTTTCTCGTCACGCTCTCCGATGCACAGGTTTCACCGGAGGGAACGTTGTCAGAGGAATTGATCGGCCTGTTGAAGGACATACGAGAGCCCGTGGTCGTGAGCCCGGCAGGAACACGGCTTTCCGACGCCGGACTTCTGCAGCTTAAGCATCTTCACCTCGTTGGCTTGAACCTCGAACTGTGCAGCCGCGTGACTGATGCGGGACTGGAGCACGTTCAGCACATCGCCCCCCTGCGAGTACTCGTGCTGACCGGCACGAGCGTCACTCACGTGGGCCTGCAGCATCTTGTGTCCAACAACAGCATCCTCGCGCTCGATCTGGAACTGTGCGACGGAGTCACTGACGAAGCATGTGTACCATTGAGCGAGATGAAACAACTCCTGTCGCTCGTACTAAAGAAGACTGGATTTGAACGGGGCCGGATCTCTGATGCCGGATTAGAGCGACTTCAGAGTCTGACGGACCTCGAAGTGCTGAACCTTTACGGTAACAATGTGACGGACGTCGGGCTTGGACACTTACAACCGCTCAGAAATCTGCGAGAATTGAATCTCAGCCTGCTGGCGATCAGCGATGCAGGATTGACGCACTTGAAGCCACTGTCCGGGCTGGAACATCTTGAACTGCTGTATTCTGAAGGCTTCTCCGGACCGATGCTGACAGACGGTGTGGCAGATGCCCTGACCCCGCTTTTGAATCTGACCTCGCTCAACCTGACCGGTGCGAAGCTCACAGACGCCGGACTGGAACGCCTGCGAGTGCTCACAAGACTGAAATCTTTGCAGCTCGTGAGAACCGGTGTCAGCGAGGACGGATTGCGAGAGTTTCAGAAGGCAGTGCCGGAGTGCGAAGTGATTAAGGAGTGAGAATTGTCCGAGATTCGCCTGGAGTCCCGACTTTAGCCGGGCAATGGGATGAAATACATGGTTTGGCAGGCTGAATTTCCGCCGGCAGGCAGAACTACGAACAAAACAGGACAGTCGATGAAAGATGATTTGCCCCATGCG
>JAQBZS010000005.1 GCA_027622115.1 Planctomycetota bacterium
GTGGGCGTTTTTTGTTTGGCGATGTGCCACAAGACAGCAACCGTCTACCCACGCGGATGGCACTTTTGGTGGATCGCCTTGAGCCGGCTGTGTTCGACGTGCGTGTAAATCTGCGTCGTGGAAATGCTGGCGTGACCGAGCAATTCCTGGAGGGCTCGGATGTTCGCTCCGCCGGCCAGCATGTGAGTCGCGAAACTGTGCCGTAACGTGTGCGGGCTGATTTCTTTGCTCAAACCGACTCGGGCGGCATACTTCTTCACGATCTTCCAGATCATGATCCGCGAAACCGGGGCGCCGCGACCATTCACGAACAGCCATTCCGCATCATTCGCTCGCTGGATCTTTACCCGTTCTTCGTTGAGATATCGTTCGACCGCATTCTTCGCCACCGGATTCAACCCGACGATCCGCTCTTTATTGCCATTGCCGAGACAACGGCAATAACCCTCTTCGAGTTGAATGCCGACAAGTTTGAGGCTGGCGACTTCGGAAGCTCGGCAACCGGTGGCATACAAGATCGCCAAGATGGCTCGATCGCGTTTCCAGTAGAGATCCCCGATGCGAGGAGCCTCCAACAGCCGGTTGACCATTTCCGGGCTGAGGACTTTCGGCAGATGCTGCCAGAGTTTCGGCGAACTCAGCAAATCCACCACGCTTTCCAGCAATTCGCCTTCGAGCACCAGGTACCGAAACAGCATCTTGATCGACACCAAATGCCGTGCGATGGTCGTGGCCGCGAGTTGCCGGGAGTGGAGATGCTTGAGATACGCCGACAGCCGCTTCAAGTCGATTCGATCAAGCGACGGGTCTTCTTGGAGCGAATTCCACACAAAGAATTGTTCTAAGTCGGTGCGATAGGCCTTGAGCGTGTTGTCGGCCATGCCGCATTCGGCTTCGAGATAGTCGAGGAACGGTTGCAAGTGGACCGACGGATCCTTCGAAAGAGCAACGCTGAAGTCGGCTCCCGGCGGCGGACGCTTTCGTGGTGGCATGACGGCGACTCTCGTTCAAGTTTCTCAATCCTTGATATGAGAATCGTCCAATGTGGGTCCGCCGCTGCAACAAAGAAGTCCACGCGCGCTAACGACAGTTGTTCTGATTGAAACGGCAGCGGTTTCCGGTCACCGGTAACACGAGCGAGCTTCAACGACCCGTCTCGATTTCCACGACCGCAGTCAGGCCGAGTTTGAGCGACGCGTCCGGCTGATCGAGCGTTACCTGCACGGCATATTCCTTGATGTTGCCGTTGAACCAACTCGTCGGTTCCGGAGAAGGACTCAAGTACTTCACGGTTCCGCGAAAGGTCTTATTCGGAAACGCATCGAAGCGAATCACGGCGGATTGGCCCACTTTGACGCGAGCGATTCGTGATTCATGCACCATCACCTTCAACCGCAGTTTCGTGAGGTCGATGATCTGAAGAAGCGATTGTCGCTCGCGAACGCTCGCGCCTTCTTCAATTTCGCTCACGACCGTGCGGCGAACGGCGGCATTTGCGTACACCACCACACCGCCGCGCGGAGCCCGTATCTCGCACGCCTTGATCCGTTGCCGAATCTGATCGAGCCGTGATTCCTCGACTTGGACCTTGATTCGCCGTGCATTCAATTCCGCTTCGGCGACGTTGCGTTGCAGAGCCTGCTGGAACTTCGCGGAAATCAGGTCTTTTTCGGCGAGTAACCGCTTCAATTCCAGTTCGGCCGTTCGTTGCTGTTGCGAGTGGGTTTCCAACATCCGTTTTCGCCGCGCGCCGGACTCGATTTCGGCTTCCGCTTCGAGAACTGCCAGCCGCGAGTCCGCCAGACCACGCTTTGGGGCGTCCCCGACGTTTGCGACCGCCTGCCGGACCTTCAATTCCTCGGATGCCGCCGAAAGTCTCGCGTGTGCGACTCGCAGTTCGGAGTCGATGGATGCGCGCTGATGAGCCGACTCGCCGTCCTTGCCCGCCCAGCCTTCCAGAGCCAAATTGGCGATCTTCAAATCTAGCTCATGTGCGGAGGTTTCCAGCTTCGTTTGCGATTGAACGGCCTGCAATTGAGCGGCGGTTTGCTCGACCGCCGCCTGCGCCCGAGCGACATGGATCGTCTGTTCTTGCAGATCGTCGTGCAGCTTGGACGAGTCCAACACGACCAGTACATCGCCTCCTTTGACGGTCGACATTTCTGGGACCAAAGTGATCACCGTCCCGGAAACCGCGGTGCGCACATCGACCACCGATTCACTTTCCAAGCTGCCCGCCTCGCGAACGGTATTCACGATGCGTTTTTCCAGGCCATCGGGTTTCTCAAGTTGCGCGTCCAGCGCGGACCGACCGACGAAGCCGATGATCAACAGGCCAACGGCAATAATGGTGATTCGGTACCGCATCGTGTTCTCCTGGGAGTGAGCGTGGCAGAACGATCGGCAAAGGAATCGACGTTCGCAAAGCCTGCGCGAACTCGATGATTCGATTGGAAGTTAGCGGGGTATCGTAATGGAATAATCTTGATCCTCATGAATGCGAAGCAGTGTCTGCCGCACAATCTCGCCGATTGCGCGTACGTCTTGCGGTTGCGAGATACCAATCTCGATGCGGCTCAACTCGAATTGATGCATCTCACGCGACCCATTGGCGATGCGAAATTCACGATCTCCAAGACGGCTTCGCATCGTGCTGATGGGGATAAACACGGCATTCCGCGGAGCCCCGCTTTTGGTAGCCGGCTTGGTTTCGGCGACGACTCCAATCACGAGAAAATACTCGTCGCCGACACGAATGTTGTTTCCGATTGCGGCTTTGCCTGGAAACAACCGACGTGAAGCGGATTCGCCAATGACGGCCACGTTTTCCAATTGCTGCAAATCTCGTTCGGTCAAGAACCGACCAGTGCGAACCACGACGCCGTTGAGTTTGGCAAACTCAGGCGACGTCCCCAAGACCTGCGAATCGACCACGCGATCACCGAAACGGATTTTACCGTTGGATTCGCGGACCGGCACCACGATGTTGTCTTGGGGGATCGCCACTCGCAACAACTTGAAGTCGTCGCGTTTGAGCCCGTATTGCACAACGAGTCCACTGATTGGTTGCGGCACCGACTCGATCCGGATGCGAGTCGATTTCGCAATTACGGAGTCGTCCTGCCCGTTTGCGATCATCGTTGCCGTGATCGTCAGCAGCGTAAGAATTGGCATAAGCCAGCGATGGTTTCGCGACATCGTACCTCGTGGCATTGTAAAAAAGAGTGTGGGGTTGAAACTGCGGACAGCCTGATGTCGTGTACGTCGATTGTCCACACCGAACGACTGACCGTCTCGTTGGCAGACCCATTGATCTCGGCCCGTTAGATTATCCGCTCGGCCTTTCCCAAGACTTGCACTCAGCGAGACTCACTCATGACAACTCTGAATCGACGCCGGTTTCTCGCCGCGACGCTCGCCGCTTCCGTCACCAAATTGCCGGCGATCGGTGCCGACACGCCGCCTCGCAAGGGCATGACGCTCGGCTTCAGCACTTACGGCACGAAGTCGCTGAAGACGGAGCAGGCGCTGGCCCTGATCGACGATGCTGGGTTCGACGCCGTCGAAATGACGGTGCAGCCGGGTTGGGATGCGACCCCGTCAAACATGCCGCCCAAACGACGCCGCGAGATTCGAGACATGCTCGTCGACCGCGGACTGAAATTGACGTCGTTCATGGAACACATCTACCCATCCAAGGATGACGCCGTTCACAAGCAGCAACTCGACCGACTGAAAACCGTCTTCGAACTCGGCCGCGATTTGTCGCCGAAATCCGCGCCCGTCGTGCAGACGGTCTTGGGCGGAGGCCAATGGGAACAGCAGAAAACTCTGTTTCGCGACCGAGTCGCCGATTGGGGCCGACTCGGCGAAAAGTACCGAGTCGTCGTGTGCATCAAGCCGCATCGAGGCGGCGGGATGTCTCGGCCTTCGGAAGCCGTCTGGATCTTTAAGTCGCTCGACAATCCGCGATGGCTACGAATGGTCTACGACTACAGCCATTACATCTTCAGGGACATCCCGCTGGTCGAGTCCATTCGAGAAGCAGCGCCGTATACCGCGCATGTGGCAGTAAAAGACACGATCAAGCAAGGAGACCGCACGGCATTCGTGCTTCCCGGTGAAGCGGGCACGATCGACTTTGCGACACTACTGCGGGAATTACAAAAAGCGGGATATGCCGGTGATATCTCGTGCGAAGTCAGTGGCATGGTGTGGGGAAAACAGGGCTACGATCCCCGAGCCGCCATCAAGACGTGCTATCGCAATCTGTCAAAGGCGTTCATCGCCGCCGACGTTGCCAGAAGTCGCGGAGCTTGATTGTGTTTCCTTCTAGCTTAGGGTGTTGAAAACTCGCTCTTGACTGACGAATTCCCCCGTTTGGGATTCCGTGCGATTCGCCCTGCGAGCCAGCGGTTCCTTGAGGCACTTCATGAACCGAACCAGCCCAAATCCGCCTGTCGCCCGCGGAATAGAACGAAACGACGTAGTCGGGGCGCAAGCTGCTGATCCGGTCGATCCATTCCATCGAATTCACATAGTTGATCTGCCAAGTGTCACGTTTTGAAACGACCGACAGCCCGATCGGTCGACCGCGAAGCCTGAGCCAGGTCCACGCGACGTTGGCCGCTAGCGCGTTGTAGACCGTGTACCTCCAGCCGGTTCGCTTCACCGACGTTCGAATCGTGGCGAAGAGCCCCTTGCCGCGATAAACGCGATTCGACAGACCCACGCCAACGAGTTCGACGGCGGATTGTTCAGCCAGCGTGTTGATGATGATCGCCCCGTATGTTGCTGGCGACGTTAGCAAGACGACTCGGACGGGTTGGATGTCATTCATGCAGGCTCGTCCCGTGGGCGCGCGGGGTGCGGCGGGAAAAACGAATCGAAGGCCAACTCCATGCCGATGCGCGCGGCCAGTCGAATTGGCTTCACATAGAAATACAGCGGCTGTTGCCAGCAGCGAAATTTCTGTCGTTTGAATTCGTCGGCGGACTGACCGACATGAATTTCATCAGTTTGCTTTTGAAACGCTGCGTCGATCGCGTGAAAAAAGAGATTGAAGTACAGGTCGGATTCGGATTTCAAATCGTACCGCACGCCGACAAACATCTGGTGATACGACTTCCGCGAAAACACCGACGACGCAAACGCAATGATCGGACTCCCCGACTGACTTTCGTCGATCACGAATGTAAACCACGAATTGTCCGGCAGTTGGCGAGCCAGTTCGCGGAAGTATTCCGCCGGAAGCACTTCGAATCTCACTTCGGCCCGCTCAAGCACCGCGAGGTATAGCTCGTGGACTTGATCGCTAAACATTTCGGCCACGCCGTCGCCGCCCCGCTTTTGGAGAATCGTCAATCCAGACGCTTGGAATTTCTGCTGGGCTTTGCGGATCGGATAACGCTGCCGCGACTTGAGTTTGCCGACGAATTCCTCGAATCCCGCCAGTCCTGCATTCGTGGGATTCATCGGAAGGCTGTCCGCTCGTCGATATCCCAGTGCAGCGATCGAGCTGATCCGTGAGCACTGTGCGGCATCGAATTCCTTGAAAACGACGGCGACCGCCTTTCTCCGCTTGGCCCACTCCGTAAGTATCGTGTCGAGCTGCCGCACGACCTCTGGCACGTCGGTTCCGGGTCGAATTCGCAAGTGGTTCTGTCCTGCCGAGACCGGCAGCCCGCACAGCACCACCGGCACATGAATCAATGACGGAACAAGTCGCGCGACGAACTTTGCCAGACCCCGCAAGGCACCTTCCGCCAGCAATGCCATGTCCACCGTATAGAGACACAAGGCTGCCGTGGCGACGGGCTCGGACCGCGAGTTGAAGAACATGACGTATTGAAATTCGGCATCGGTCATCGATCGTTGCACCGCGCGGAGGAATTCGCGTCGAGCGAAGATTTCAGCATTGATGTCGATGCAAGCGTCCCAAGCGACGGGATCCACGTCATCAATGGAGTCGTAGGTGCGGTGGGTCGATGTCATGTCGAGCGTTGGCCGGCTTCATGACGACCGACCGAACTGCGGCCGATCACTTCGTCCGTTACTGCGGCGGCGATATCAAAGTCGGCGGAGATTTGATCAATCGCGGACAACACACGCTCGATTTCCGACTCCGAAATCGTCAACGGAGGCTCGATCCGCAAGACAAGTGGCTGAGATCGGGTGGCCTGCGCATAAATGTGATGCTGGTCCAACAGAGCCCGCAGGACATACAGCACCGGCATCGTCCGCAGAGCTTGATCAACTCCGGGTGCTAGATATCGGCTGACGGGATCCTGTGAGATTTCGTGCCAATGCTGCAAAGTCCGAGTTGGCAGCGGGTGAAATTCGAGACCAATCAACAGGCCGGAACCACGAGCGTCCTTCAAGCATTTGTGTTTTCCGCACAGAACTGACAGGCCATCGAGGAAGATTTCTCCGAGTCGCTCGGCGCGTTCGGCTAGCTGTTCATCGGCGAGGGTCGCCAACGTCTCCAACCCCGCCGCACACGCCAGAGGCCCTCCGGCAAACGTGCTGGTATGGAGTGCGAAGCGATCAATGGAACCGTACGCCGCGAGCCACAAGTCTCGCCGACACAACATCGCCCCAATCGGGACCAGCCCGCCGCCGAGTGACTTGGCCAGCGTCATGACATCCGGCGTGACGTCCAGCAACTCCGCGGCAAACAACTTGCCGGTACGCCCGAAACCCGTTTGAACTTCATCGAGAATGAACAACGTTTCTGTCTCGCGGCATACGGCTCGTGCGCGCTGCAAATAGCCGTCCGGCGGTAGATGAACGCCGCCTTCGGCCTGAATCGGCTCAACGACGAAAGCCGCAAATCGACGAGTTCTTAGCTGCCGTTCAAGCTGTTCGATGTCGCCGAACACAACCTTCTCGCATTGTGGAACGAGCGGTTCGAAAGGTTGTTGATAATCGCGGTGGCCGGTCAACGACAATGAGCCCAGGGTCTTCCCGTGAAAGCTGCCATGGCAGCTCAACAGGCCGCTGCGTCTGGTTGCCGCGCGAGCCAACTTGATCGCCGCCTCGACGGCTTCGGTGCCGCTGTTCGCGAACGTCACCAATTCGAGGTTCGGTGGAGCCAATGCGATCAAACGCTCAGCCAATTCGGCTGCCAATGGATGGATGGCGGATGGAGTGAACCCGGCGGGCTCGTTGGCCAGCGTTCGCTGAATCGCTGCGACGATACGCGGGTGATTGTGTCCGAGATTTAGCGAGCCAAACCCACCGACCAAGTCCAAGAATTCGGTGCCATCCTCGCCGACGAGAGTCGTCCCGCTGCCCCGCACGAATGTCTGGATGATCCCATTCGTCCCGGCGAGAGAAGCGAGCACCGGGTTGAGGTGCCGCTCGACACGATTGCGACTGCGCTCCTCGCATGTCGGCACGTCGCGATGGCCGAGACCTGTCGTGATGCCCATCCGGGTCAGAGTCTTGCGGAAGGCCGTCAGTCGTGAGCCCGTGATCGAGTATCCGTTGGATTGCAACACTGAAAAGTCGAAGCCGTGTCGCACCGCGATGCCGCCGATTTCCTGTACGCGATCAGGGCACAATTCCCGACCCAATGAGAAGTTCTCGACACGGTTTTCCAGCGCCAAGACCATCGTTTCCGCCAAACAACTCGGAATTACGCCGTTGTGAAACCACAGAAAGGTCGATTCGCGAGGCACACTGTTTGGCAATCGTGCCAACCCGCCCGTCAGAATCAGCACGTCGTCTCGTTCGCGGCCTTCGTCAATGACATCCGTCGGCACACCAACATCGACCACAATCGAGCCGCTGGCCAGCATTCGAGGATCGATGCAACCACCCGACGACGTGGCTGTCAGCAAGATGCCGGCGTCCGACGTGACGGCATCAACGCTGGTGAAGAACTCGGCACCAAGTTCCTTGGCGAGGCGTTTTGACGGACTCGACGCACGGCGACCGACGAGCAACAGCCGTCCAACATGTGGAGCCAAGAGCACGGCGGCACATGACGCGATACTTCCAGGAACGCCGATGACGGCCACGGTTTGTCGCGAAAGTTCCAGCTCAAACTCGTCACAGACGCGATAGATGTTTTGCAACGCGGCATAGCTGGTGAGCGAGTTCCCGGTCGTGATCGCACACCTGCCACGATCGGCAAGATGGGTGCCGCGTCCGCCGACGATGCCCGTCAGCGATCCCAGACCCACCAATTCGGCTCCCCATTCAACAGCCAGATCGACAGCCTGCTCCAATAGCGCGACCGCATGGTCCGGGTCTTCGATGAATTCATGTGGTTGCAGCGGTATTTCGATGAGCTGTCCGGTCGCCTCGGCACCGTTGGGAAAACGCAGCGTGTTCAAATCGACGGCCAGTCGCGGCGCGAGCGCTTCGAACGTGTTCTCTGACTGTTACAATCGCCGGGTCGTTTGTAGTTGTTGCAGCACGTTGACGGCGTGAAGCGGTTGCGAACCCCACACATCCCGGAGCCGACCCGTCGGGTCAAATGACAGCGCGTCCCCCGTCGCGCCTGATATCGGGTGAATCAGGAATGCAAATTTCAAAGAGCCACCGTTTCAATCTGTAGTTGCGAATGCTCACTTGCGGAGACATTTGCCATGACCATCGAACGCCACACGCACACAGGGGACGGGGCATGGAGCTGTTGAATGTGGGAAGCAAAGTTTCGAACAATCGCTTGATTCGGAAACCGCGTAATTCGGCCACCACACATCCCATTAAGCGGACTCGTAGGACCGAATGCAATCAAAACTATTCTTCGGTGCCTCGGTCGTTTTGACACCGAACTCAACCTGCATGCCAACATTCGCTAAAACTCCCCCGCTTCACTCTTATCGACGGTCTTGGACAGACTGTCTCCGTGGCACAACCTTGGCACAACCTTTCTCCCCAGAATGACACCGCAAACGAGCAGAAGGCACAATGTTTGAAAAAGTTGGCGACGCCCAGTTCATCACCGGCGAACACGAAGTTTTGAAGTTTTGGGAAGATCAAGACATCTTTGCCAAGCTCCGCCAGAAGAACGCCGAAGGGCCTCGTTGGAGTTTTCTCGACGGCCCGATCACCGCCAACAACCCGATGGGCGTCCATCACGCTTGGGGTCGCACGTACAAGGACATGTATCAGCGTTTCTTCGCCATGATGGGCTTCGACCAACGCTACCAGAACGGCTTTGACTGCCAGGGCCTGTGGGTGGAAGTCGAAGTCGAGAAACAGCTCGGACTCAAAACCAAGCACGCCGTGGGCGAATACGGCATCGACAACTTCGTCAACGAGTGCAAACGCCGAGTCCTCCGCTTCGCCGCGCGGCAGACCGAGCAGTCGATTCGGCTCGGCTATTGGATGGACTGGGACGATCCCGACCAGCTCCGCGCGCTCGCTGAAAAGCTCGGCACCGGCGACGACGTCAACTTCACCGCACCCAGCGGTCGTCGGGAAACCGGTCGCGCGGATCAGCTTGTCGAGCGACTCGGCTGCCCGGAGTGGGGTGGCAGTTACTTCACGTTCTCCACCGAGAACAACGAGACGATCTGGACGTTTCTCAAGAAGTGCTTTACTCGCAAGAAGATCTACCAAGGCCACGACGTGATGCCCTGGTCCGGTCGAGGCGGCAGTGCCTACAGCCAGATGGAGATCGCGGAAGGCCGCAAGCTCACCACGCATAAGAGCGTGTTCGTCCGCTTCCCGCTACGTGTTGGGTCAGGCACGCAAGAATCAGATCCCGAATCCATCGAATACCTCCTTGTGTGGACAACGACACCGTGGACGCTCACGAGCAATGTTGCTGCGGCAGTCAATTCGGACCTTGATTACGTCAAGATCAAGGCCAAACGAGACAACGCCGTCTACTACTTCGCTAAGGACAACCTCCACCACAAGCGGCTGGAAACAGAATTCAAAGAGGGTTTCGGTCGGCCCGATTGGAAATGGCCCCAGGGAGTGCCCAAGCTCAAGACCCTGTCCCAAATCTTCAAGGAGAATGGCGGCTACAAGGAACTCGGCATCATCAAGGGCAGCGAGATGGTCGGCTGGCAGTACTGGGGACCGTTCGACGGCCTGCCCGCACAGAGTAATCCCGAAGGAGACGACTTGACCATACGGGGAGAGTCTGGCCGCAAAGCGGCGAGCGATGCCCTGGATAAGATGCGAGAGGAATTAACGAGTCCCGAAATGCTCGCGAAACTATTCGCGGATCCCCACGGCGCGGGCACCCAGCATCTCCTCGAAGAAGTCACCTCGAAGGTCACGGGATCGATCATGGATGCAGTCACAAAAGGACGTATCTTGCATCATGTGATCGACGGAGGGCGGGACTCGCGGGGCAACCCACATGTCGTGGCCGGCGAGGGAACGGGCATCGTGCATATCGCACCTGGTTGCGGTGATGTCGACCACAAGATGGGGCAGGAATTGGGTTTACCGGTCATCGCACCGCTCCGAGAAGACGGAACCTTCAAGGAAGGCTTCGGCGACTTCACGGGCCGCGAAGCCATCCATCCGGACACCGCCGAGCTGGTATTCGAGAAGCTCAAAGCCAGCGGCAAGTTGGTGGCCGTCGAGGTCTATCCGCACATCTACCCGCACTGCTGGCGAACCGGCGACGAACTGGTCTTTCGGCTCGTCGACGAGTGGTTCATCAACATGGACTGGCGCGAGGAGATCAAGGATGTGACTCGGCAGATTCGCTGGCTACCCGATGCCATCGACGGCCAGGACCGCGAGTGCGAATGGCTGAGCAACATGAGCGACTGGATGATTTCGAAGAAGCGGTTCTGGGGTCTGGCGTTACCGATTTGGGTCAACGAAGAAGACCCGACCGACTTCGACGTCATGGGCTCGCTGGCCGAACTCAAGGAGCGGGCTGTCGACGGCTGGGACGAATTCGAGGGCCACTCGCCGCACCGCCCGTGGATCGACGGCGTGGTCATCGAGAGCCGGCAGAATCCCGGCCAACGCATGCGTCGCATCCAAGACGTGGGCAACCCGTGGCTGGACGCGGGCATCGTTCCGTTTTCGACCATGCATTACAACCACGACCACGCCGAGTGGCAGAAGTGGTATCCCGCCGATCTCGTCACCGAGTGCTTCCCCGGACAGTTCCGTAACTGGTTTTATTCCATGTTGTCGTTGTCCACGATGATGCGTTACGACGAGACCGACCAGGCGATTGAAAAACGCCCGTTCAAAACGCTGCTCGGCCATCGCCTGGTCCAGGACGAGCACGGCAACGCGATGCACAAAACGGACGGCACGGCGATCTGGTTCGAGGAAGCCGCCGAGCAACTCGGCGTGGACACGATCCGTTGGATGTACCTGGTTCAGAATCCCTCCGCCGACCTCCGTTTTGGCCTGCGTCACCCCGAGGACCAAGTCACCCTCAACACACCGGAAGGCGAGATCGCGGAAACAAAGGAAGGCGTGCCCACCTGCCGAGTCTCCAGCACTCCGGCCGACGCCGTCCGCCGCCGAGTGCTCATTCCGCTGTGGAACTCGTACGCCTTCTTCGTGAATTACGCGCGGCTGGATGACTTCGACGCAACTCCGGTGCTGGAACATGTAGGACGGGCACTCTTGCCCGTCGAGGTGACGGCCGGTAACGCGACGGGCAAGAGTGCCCATACTACGACTCCGATCCTAGGTTACATTCCCGTCTCCGACCGCCCGGAAATCGACCGCTGGATCCTCTCAAATCTCCAATCGGTCCTAGTGACAGCCCAAGAAGAACTCCCCAACTACAACGCCGCCGCCTTTTGCACGGCAGTCGAGAGCTTCCTGGACGATCTCACCAACTGTTACATCCGCCGCAACCGCCGCCGCTTCTGGCGTTCCAAAGACGCCAGCGACACCGACAAAACCGCCGCCTACCAAACTCTGTACGAGGTTCTCGTCACCCTCTGCAAAGCCCTTGCCCCATGCATCCCCTTCCTCACCGAGCGGATGTACCAGAACCTAGTAATCGGCCCCATATCCGATCCCAACGACGACATCCCCGAATCCATCCACCTCAACGACTACCCCCGCCCCGACGAGTCCCTCCTAGACCACACGCTCAACGCTCGCACGGCAATCGCCCAAGTGGTCGTCAAGCTCGGCCATAAGCAACGAGAAGACGCCAACCTCCGAGTCCGCCTCCCCCTGGCCGAACTCCGAGTCGCCTGCACCGACGCCGCCCAACGTGAAGCCGTCGAGCACCTCAGCGAAGTTATCCGCGAGGAACTCAACATCAAGCAACTCACGGTCGTCGACAACCTCGACGGCCTGGTCAGCTACACGTACAAGCCGAACCTAAAAACGCTGGGCCCCAAATACGGCAAGCTCCTAGGCGGCATCCGCAACGCCTTCCAAAACGACCCACCGGAAACCTTCGCCCCTCTCCGTTCCGGCGACTCGATCACGCTGACGATCAAAGACACATCCGTCGACTTAACCCCCGACGACGTCCTCATCGCGACCGAACAAAGCACCGAGTGGAGCTGCGCTGACAGCGAAGGGCTTCAAATCGCCCTCTCCACGGTGACCACGCCGGAGCTGGAACGAGAAGGCATGGCCCGAGACATAATCCGCCACATCCAACAGCTCAGAAAAGACGAGGGCCTAGAAATCCAAGACCGCATCACCGTCCAAATCGCGAGCGATTCGGAAGACGTCGCATTGGCCATCACCGACTGGCTCGACTACATCAAGAACGAAACCCTCGCTGACGCCGTTGTGACGTCGTCATCGACACTCGCCGATACCACCGTCACGGTGGGCACTGAAAAAGTGAGTGTGCTGATCGCCAAGCAGTCGCGGTAAGATCAACAATACGTCGAACCCAACCGTGGCCCGCGTGGTTCTTCGGCGATTGGAGACGATCTACAACGTGTTGATGCAGACAGAGGCCAAGCGGACTAATCGAGGCTCAATGGATTATGGCTACATCCAATTTTCTAAGCACAAACACCGTCAATCTAAAGACGCTAATGGGGAACGGTCGAATCTATCACGTCCCGGACTATCAGCGAGACTACTCATGGAAGGTGGACAACTGGGAAGACTTGTGGCTTGATCTAATCGAAATGGAGCAAACGGCTGCGGCGCAGCATTACATGGGAGCTATTGTGTTGAAAGAGGAGACACCCGAGGTGTTTCTCATCATCGACGGTCAGCAGCGGCTTGCGACATTGAGCATTCTCGTTCTGGCAGTCGTTTCCCAATTGGAGTCGATGGCGGACGAAGGCCAAGAATTCGAAGAGAATCGCGAACGCGCGAGCCTGCTGCGTCAAAGTTTTATCGGAACAAAGGATCCCGGCTCGCTCACCGAAACAAGTAAACTGAAGTTGAATGATAGTAATGATGCATTCTACCAAGGAACCCTGATTCAGCTTGATCAACCAGCGAGTGTGCGCGCACTGAGCGACTCCGAAGCGTTGCTTTGGAATGCCTTTCGGTACTTTCGCGAGAAAATCGGCACGAAGTTCGCGGAGGCAAGCGGTCAAGTGCTTGCAAACTGGATTAACCAGTTCGTCGCGGTTCGACTGTTCTTCATCCAGGTGTCGGTAGAGAGTGAAGTCAGTGCTTATACCGTCTTCGAAACCTTGAACGCTCGTGGATTGGAACTGACTTCCAGCGACTTGATCAAGAATTACCTGATGGCACTTGTTGCTACAAAGGGCAAAGGTGATCTCAATTACGTCTTAAGGAAATGGCGGCGAATCTCCGAGCAAATCGGCGCCAAACGGCTACCCGAGTTCCTGAGGCACTACTTCAATTCAATACGCGAATATGTTCGACAAGAAAAGCTGTTTCGCAAGATTCGCGAGAGCGTTACTGATGGCGGATCGGCCGTTAAGCTCATTAACGAACTTGAAAAGGCCGCATACTGTTACAAGGCTCTCGCCAGTCCGGACGACGAGTTTTGGGCAGACTTCCCAGACGCGAGCGACGAGGTCCGTGTACTTGCCATGTTTGGAGTCAGTCAATTTAAGCCTTTGGCGCTTGCCGCAGTGCGAAAGCTGTCAGCAAGCGATGTAGCGATTGTTCTGCGGGATTGTGTGACGTTGTCGTTTCGCTTTAGTGTCATTAGTCGATTCGGAACTCATGAGCTGGAACGACGGTACAACGAAGCGGCGATCGCAGTTGAGAGAAACGAGACAGGTCCGTCAGGAGTTCGCGACATTTTGGCAACTGTGTACGTGAACGATGAGGAATTCAAGAGCGACTTTGCGCTGTTTCGCCAGCCGACAAGCAACAAAGGCAAACGGATGATTCGATACATCCTCTGCGAACTGGAAAGACACAATTCGGGTTCCGATGTTGCCTGGCATTCCACGACTTCAACGATCGAGCACATTCTTCCCGAGAGATTGAGCGCCGAGTGGGAGAATTCGTTCAGTGAAGAGTTGCATGATCGCTGTTTTGCCCGAATCGGGAACTATGCGCTCCTTGAGGCAGGCAAGAATCGAGATGCGGAACAGTTGCCTTTTGAGAACAAGAGCACGATCTACGAAACCAGCCAGTACGGACTGACAAAAGAATTATCCGAATTGCCTGAATGGACGGAAGCACGTTTAACAGGTCGTCAACGGCGGTTGGCCAGGCTTGCGACAAGCGTCTGGAGATTCCCTGACTGAAGCAGCCGATTGATTTCGAAACGACGCGATCCGCCGTTAGCCGAGCATTTTCCCCAACTTGCGATCGAGAGGAAGGACGCAGACGGTACACTCCGTTCATTCCATTCACACCTTCTTACGGAGTCTTCACATGGTTTACGCTCGCAAACGGGGATTTACTCTCATCGAATTGTTGGTCGTGATTGCGATCATCGCCATCTTGGTTGCGCTTTTGCTGCCGGCGGTTCAGCAAGCACGCGAAGCGGCACGGCGGAGCAGTTGCAAAAACAACCTCAAGCAAATCGGGGTGGCACTCCACAACTACCACGATACGCATGGCACTTTTCCGCCAGGCGGCATCACGATGGGCAACTGCTGCGGCACACGCAGCCACATCACTTGGGCCGTTTCCATTCTCCCGCAACTCGAACAGTCGAATCTGTATCGACGCTACGATTCGCTACGCACGAACGAGCACGGCAACAATCGCTTCGTTCGCGAGCAGCAAGTTGCGACTTATCAGTGCCCGTCGGACGTGGACGCCCAAACACTGGAACGACCGGAAAGCGGGCCGGGGAGTGGGCTCAATTACCGGCACGGGTCGTACCGCGCGGTTTCGGGGCAGACGAACGGCGGAGGTTGGATGGACAACCAACAAGGCAACAGCCTGCCGGTCAACTGGCGTGGAGTGCTGCATCACACCGGCACGCCTTCCGCATTCGCGGGCGTCCACCGCATTCGCGACATTACCGATGGGACCGCAAACACGCTGTGCGTTGGCGAAATGCATACTCGAACGAGAACTCGGCGCGGAACGTTTTGGGCCTACACTTATACCTCGTATAACCAATCGTCGATTTGTCCGGCCTGTGGGAATCGCACGTTGATCGGGGACTATAACCGCTGCGTCGGCATCGGCGGCGCGGGTGGCAGCAACGCCTGCAAGCGCGGTTGGGGGTCGTACCACACGGGCCTGTTGCAATTCATGTTGGCCGACGGCTCGGTTCGCGGCATCTCAGTCAACATCAACATGAATACGATTGGTGCCATGGCCACGATCGGCGGTGGCGAAGTCACCGGCGAGTTCTAATGTCAAATCGCTATCGGTAAACATTCTTCAACGCCGTTTCTTGACGAAGAAAGTTGTGAAAATGTTTGAAAGGCGTGGGCTGTTGTTGGCGCTCATCGCGGGGTCGGGTCTCGTCGGCTGCAGCGATGAATCGGCGGTCGAGTTGGTCCCCGTTTCCGGAAAGATTACATTCAACGGCCAACCGCTTGCGAAGGCGAATGTGACGTTCGTGCCCGAATCGAAGGCAGAATTCGCTCCCACGTCTTCCGGGACCACCGACGCCGCCGGCGTTTACAAGCTGGAGGCACCGCTGGGCTCCGGAGCCATGCCGGGAAAGCATCGGGTCAAGATTTCGAAGTATTCGGAAGGCTCGGCGGATGCGGGTGATGCAGGAGGCGAACCGGAAAACGAGATTCCCGCGAAATACAATCTCGACACGGAATTGACGATCGAGTTGTCAGCCGAAGGCACCGACAAAGCAGACTTCAATCTCGTCAATTGACAATAGCATCAAAAAGCGTGAGCGACGAAATTCGTCAAATTCATTCGGCTCGCAACGTTGACAGAATCGGCGTACGGACGGCTTCACGGACCGCGGCCAAGGCGGCGGTCATGCCGACCAGAACCACCAAGGCCAGTGTGATCCCGCCGTTGCGCCATGGGATGTCCGCTCCGGTCGTCAGCAAGTGTGGTCCCATCGCCAGTAGCGCGGCAATCGCGCCTGCGGTCAGTCCCCAGAGCAACAACAACGCGTTCTCAAACAGCACCAGCCACGCCAGAGATCGATTGCGAAATCCGATCGCTCGCATCAACGCCAGTTCGGAACGGCGCTCTAGAACGTTACGCAACATCACCGTGGCTAGGCCCAACGTGCCCAGCAGGAGTCCCAGTCCGCCGAGCGTTTGGAATGTCGACAAATACGTGTTCTGCACGGCCAAGAATGCGGCCAACCGCACGGAGACCGGCTCCACATCGAATCCGAAGGCGGACAAATCGGTCTCCAAAATCGTCGACAGGCGATCGGTCGGCGATTGCAATTGACGAATTTGCGTCAACAGTTTGTCGCGCTGATCGATCAAAGCTTTGAGTTGCGGGTTGGATTCCGGGTCGATCGCCGCGATTGTTCCGGTGGTTCGCGCTTTGGACGTCGTGGCGATTTTCGACCGTGTGTCTGCCAATTCCGCTTCGAGCGTGCGTCGCGTCTTGCGGTCACTCTCGGACGCCACGAAGTCCCGTTGCTGGGCGACATCCACCAAGAAGTACCGATCGCCGACCGGTTGGTCGGTAAAGACTTGGTCGAACATCGTGCCGTCCATCAGCAAGACGCCTTGGAAGACGCTAGCGTCGAACATGCCCACGACCTTGAGTTTGTACTGCGGCGCGGTTTCGTCCGGCACTGAGATCACACTGTCGATGCCCTTCTTGAGGCTGTACTGCAACGTATTGAGATCTCCCAGCACGGGAATGATGGGTATCCGCCCGCCGTTGGCTTCCTCGTAAGTGACGTCCTTGAGCAGCGCCCACGGATCAGCGGCACGAGTGTCGGCGAATTTGAAGCCGCCCCGTTCGTACATTTGTGGCGGAACACCCAGGATTGTGGGAACCCGCGTCTGATACAGATTCAGACAACTGGCGTCTTCACCGGGTTTGACTCGGAACGGCATGACCTGCATCCGGTCGATCAACTCGGCGTCCGGTGCATCGTCCGTCCTGAACTCAAGTTTTTCGCGACCGTCCGTCGTATTCATATCGAACAACACCGGCTGACTGGATTCGGCGACGAGCGAGAAACCGCCGTTGCCCGTGTTCAGATCGGGTTGTTCCAGGACCGGGTTTCGATGCCCCGCCGCCACGGCCACGATGACAAACGTCGCCGAAGCAATCAGCGCGGCCGTCAACACGCTGCGTCTCCGATTGCGTGCCGCGTTGCGCACGCCCAATCGCCGAACACCCTCGATGCCGCGACCACGGACGGCTGCCGATCGATCCGCGTCCAACCAAGCTGACAGCGATGACAGACTCGCCACCAGCAACGAGACTCCGACCAGGAAAAACACCACAACTTGAATCGAGAAACCGCCAAACGCTTCCTTCGCCGCCAGGCCGGGAATGAAGCCGACCGCCAAACACGCCACGGCAATCCCCGTGCTGATTTTCGCGGTCTTTCCGGCCGTTCGGCCTTGAGACGCCGGTGAGTCGCCGGCCATTTCGGCGGTGGCATTGCCCGTGAGTAATTCGCGAGTCGACACCAAACGAAGCTGCCGCAACGAACGCCAAATGACAAGCACCATGATGACGACCGCGATTCCGAACCCAGTGACTAGGCTGGCGGGCTTGATGAAGACGTACAAGAACTTCGTCCCAATCGCGCCGATCCACCATGTTTTGAGCCCGTAAACCATCAGCGACGCATAACCAATTGCCACCCCCACGCCGATCACGCCGCCGACCAGCACGACAACCAGGCCCTCGATCAAGAACAGCCGCCCGACTCGCTGCATCGACATGCCCACCGCCGACAACAGTCCAACCTCCGACGCGCGCCGTTCGACACCCAGCCGGAACAACAGCCCGATCAAGATCGTGGCCGACAAGATCAGAAAGAAGCTGAAGCCGAAGAACAGGCCCGAGAAATCGTTGGCTCCCACCGCCGCCTGCAAGCCGCTCCACTTAATCGGCTGAGCCGCGAGGCCCGTGGCTTCGGGTTGGATTTGTTTGAGCAACGCGGTCGTGAACGTGGCTTGTGGATTGTCGCCGCCGGGCAACGACACGCGGAACGACGTCACGCGACCGTAGCGGCTGGTCCAATGTTTCTGGGCCGTGGCCAGCGACACGAAGGCTTTCGGCGTGGCTCGGTGGTCAAGCGGACCCGGTCTTCGATTTTTGCCCTTGCCCCAATAATCGCGGTCTTGCTGCGTCAGCCAGTTGGTCTTCATCGAGAACGGTTTGTCCCAGTCTTCGAAGGTCGCGACATTGGTGACGCCATCGACTTCAGGCGTGATCCCACGATCCGCCGCCGCACCGTCCAGCTTGACCACCGCCGCGACCTCAAACTCCAACGTCTCCTCGGGCAGTTCGCCATGCGATCCGACGACGTGATACTTCACACGAAGTTTGTCACCGACGTTGACCGCGAGCTGCCGTTGCAAAAAGTCATTGATGACGATCTGCCGCTCGGTCAATGCGAGCGGCATCGAGCCCCCGCCTTCGATGTTTGACTTCGACACAACATCCCAAATGCCGAACGCGTCGTCGCTCGCGATCTCCAGACCGCCGATCACCGAATACATCGCGTAGCCCGGCTGCTCCAGATTCTTGCGTGTGGTCGCGACGTCTTCGTTCAATTCGAATCCGATCGGTGCGATTTCGTTGGCCAGATAAACGAGTGCCGGTGATGTTTTAAGTCCCAACTCCTTCGCCGTTGCAGCGGCTGCGTCTTCGAAGGCGCGTTCGAGCACCATCTGTGAACTTTCCACCGAGAGGTAATCGAAGCGTTGGTTCGGCACGACTCGGATGCCCAAGTCGTCGAGCGCGATGTGTTCCGCGATCAATTGCGTCAAGTTGACTGAAGCGTCCGCAGCAGTCGCTCCGGTGCGATCCGCTTCCGACTTGGCCTTCACGAACAACGCGTTGACTCGTGCGGGCTTGGACACGGGGTTTCGAGGAGTGCCGACGACTTCCGCCAAGTCCAGCAAGCCCTGCAGCGTATCCAACGGCACATACGCATTGAGCGGCAGTTGCTGATTCGGATTCAGGTCCAGTCGCCCGAGCCCCATGTCTTCCGGCAGCACGGCCTTCACGGTGAACACGATTTCCTTGGACAGTTCGTCGCGTTCGCCCAGGATGGAATCTCGCGGAATATTGCTCGGCAATTCCACGGACAACGCCACGCGATCGCCCGCGACCGCCGCCAACTGTTCGGCCACGCGGCTGCAGAGCACAACTTCGCGACTTTCATCCTCGCGGTGTTGCGGGACCGCCAGATCACCGTGTTGCGTCAAGCCCCACAGTCGCTCATCGAGCGCGTAAACATTCACGCGATTGGCACGGCGGACATCCCCGAACTCGTCGTGTTGCAAACTTCCGCGCAAGACAAGAGCCGGGGCCACAGTGTCGAACCGGGCCGAGAACGAGTCGTCCGCCGCGAGTTCGTCGGCCAATTGTTCACGAAAGAAACGCGGACCATGAACAACGTGATCGATCTCTCCCAGCCGATCGAGGCTCATCTTCCGCAAACTTTCGCGAACGGAATCACCGACGACCAACGCCCCGCCAATCACGGCCGTTCCAGCAATAACGCCCAGCAACACGGCGACGTTGGTCCGCCAATAATGCTTCAAGCTGTGTGTGACGAGCTTAAAGGCTCCCATCGAAATCGGCTCCCCGAAGACTTGGTGAATTCGGCATCTCAACCGCCCTCACTCCGAGAACGCGAATCTGCTCGCGCCGGATTCATCCAAATGTACCTCGTTTGACCGTCAGCCGAATGTCAAGCGAGTTAGAGACTTCCGGTTCTCGATGCGACCCCGCCTTAAGATTGGCGTTGTGGAAGCTGGATGTGGATTGACGCGGGAAGCGTAGCGAGCGTCATCGCCGCCTGAAACAAACGAGACGAGACTCTGGATCGACGACCGTGACGAAGCGTCGGAGCTGGGCGGAGAGGGCTCAATGGTATCAGCCAGCCGATCTGGATGATCGCCCGAGCGACTCGCAGCGCCGAATCCCATTCCACTTGGCTCCTCATAAGGAATCCAAAACCTGAGTGGAATCGGATTCCGCATTGGCGGCGCTGGATTGTCCGGTTGCAATGCTGCCTAGATCGAAACCTTCGGCCAATGTTGCCTGCGGCGCACCAGGGGCGGGGGCTTGGTCGGTCGATTCCTCAAGGTCTTCGATTTCAACTTCCGCCCACCACGCTGCGGCTTCGCGACTCGTCCACTCTCCGGCGGCGGCACAGGCGGCCAGGGCTGCATCCAGGTCCGCCGCGCTTTGGAAACGATCTTCCGGCTTCTTGGCCAGTGCTTTCTCGATCACGGCTTCCAAGTCCGGCGGGATGTCCGCGCGAATGCTGGATGGCCGCGGTGCCGGTTTGGATCGTAACGCCAGGACCGTCTTCAAGACGTTGTCCTCGCGGAAGGGAACTCGACCAGTGGTGAGCAAAAACAGGACGGAACCCACCGAATAGATATCGCTGCGTTCATCGGCAATCCCGGTGGTTTGCTCGGGCGACATGTACTGTGGAGTGCCGGTCACGGTTCCGGCCATCGTGAGGTTGGTGTCCATCGACCCCATCCCGGTTTGCGTTCCGGTGGGAGCCGTGAGTGTGTCTTGCAGATCTAGGTCCGCAATGTCGCGTGGAGCCGACAGTTCGTCGGGCGTTTCCATCTTTGACTTTACCAATCCAAAATCTAGCAGCTTGGCAACGTCGTGAACTCCGCCGCGTTCGGTGACGATGATGTTGCTGGCCTTGATGTCGCGATGCAGCAGGCCATGTGAATGAGCTTCGTTGAGCGCTTGGCAGGTTTGCCGCACCAAGTGGATCGCTCGACCGGCCGGCAACGGACCATGACATTCCACCAATTCCTGCAAATTCAGCCCCGGTAGATACTCCATCACATAGTAAAACGTGCCGTCTTCGTGGACTCCGTAGTCATAGATGTCAATCGTATTCCAATGGCTGAGCTGCGCGGTGGCCTGCACTTCTCGTTCAAATCGCATGAGCGCCGTCGGGTCGCCCGCCTGTTCCGGCTTGATCAACTTGATGGCACACGGGCGAGCCAACAGTCTGTGTTGAGCCAAATGGACTTCGCCCATTCCACCTTCACCGAGGCGTTTGAGCAATTTGTATTGCCCGAGTTCTCGGCCCTCGAAGACTTCTTCTTGGAGCGAGTTGATGATGTGGGTGCCGAAGACGGCACAGAACGAGCCCAATCCGAGGCTCATCGCCGTGTCGAGAACTTGATCGGCAATCAACACCTCGGCCACGAGCGGATGGCAGGTGCTGGTATAGAGCGCGGTCAACGGCAACACGAAGGCCAGCGGCCCAAACGTCAATGCGGCTCGCTTCCAGCCCGCGGGAATGATCATTCCAAAGAACACCAACAACAGCCAATAAACGGACGACGTCTTGAACGCGGCAAGCGTGAGAGCCGCGTTGCCCTTTTCGGCCTCTTGCAACATCAGTGCGTGTTGATAGATGGCAAAAAAGGCGAAGGTCATTCCGAAGATGACCAATTGAAATCGCCGCAATTGGGTGACGGACCATCGCCGTTCGCCTCGTAGCAGCAAGAAACACGCTGCGGAGGCCAGCACCACGGTCGTGTGAATCACCTTCTCCGGTGAGCCGATAAAGATGCCGCGAAACAAGAACATCGCGCCGCCCATGCACAGCACCATCGCCACCGTGCGAACGCGTCGATGTAGCAGCGCCCGCATGGGAGAATCGGTCGCGTCCACCACAAATTCCACTGCGGCCTTGCCGGGTGAAACTGGTTTGGGCGAGTCATCTTTGGCGGACTGTTTCGGAATCGCATCCAGCGTTTCGGCATCACCGTCCGGGTCTGCGTTTTTCGAAGAATTCATGGAGCGGCCTATCTTGGGCGACCACGGCGCGCAGTACGACCGCAGGTGCGTGTGAAAAGAATGCTTCGATTGTTGTGACGCCGTCCCGAGAACGCAAACGGTCGATTCACGGCGAACAGGTAGCACGGAACCTGTTCCGCGTTTGCGGGATATCTCCGCGAAGCGAACGATGCGGCAACTCAGTAGCACGGGATCATTGTCACGTGACCGCTCGGGACAATGGTCCCAAGCTAGTGCGCCTGTGAGCGCATCGGATCAGCGAGGTGTAAGTCCTCGCCGGGG
>JAQBZS010000928.1 GCA_027622115.1 Planctomycetota bacterium
TGTGATTTCACTTGCCGGCGGGATCGAATGCCCTGGGGCGGGGCCGGTTGGTGTCGCACGGGACGGAGTGAACGTCGACCGATCGGGGGCGATGGAGTTCGGATTCGGCTGTGGATTCACCGAGAAGGGTACCGTCGCTGGTGACGAGTTCGGTTGCGGCAGGAACCCGGAATTCGATGGAGTCGCAGTTGGCGAATCGGGATTGGGAACGATCGGAGTCGCCGATCCGGGTTGTGGCAATGCCGGAACTTCCGGGTAAGGCGGTGTTGGTGTGACGTGCGGTGTCGACTTCGCAGGAACGGGCGATGCTGGGTTCGTCAAGACACTGCTGGGATACGGCTCGGGAATCGGCGTGAGGCGAGAATTCGCTGGGGAATCGTACGGTGTTCGACTCTGAATCCCGCCGGGCATCTCCCCAAACATGGAACCAGGAAACGATGGGTCATTCGGCGAGGACATCGCGCCGCCGGAACATTGCTGACAGCCGCGGCCTCCACAACCGCAGGGTTGTGGAATCGATGTGGCGATTTGACGCATGTTGTCGAGCCCCGCGGCACGCGCCATGTCCACGCCAACTTGATAGCCGTTGAACCACTGCTGTGCGTAGAACTTGCCTTCGGGGGACCGATAGTAGGTATTCCAATACTTCTTAGGCGGGATCGGCGGAATGACGCCGTCTCCCCCATCCGCAATCTCATCGAACGCGTCCTCAAAGCCGTTTCGAAAATGCTTCGACGGTGGGCGAGAACAATGAGCGAGATAGTCTTCCCAGGCATGATCAAAGCATTTGTGGGCGAGTCGCTCGACGGTGAAATCGTCGCGAGGAGTCCAATAGCTCCCAAGTCCCACGTAGGGTTTAGGTTTGCAGTTGGACTTACACGCGGGATCCTGACGGCGAAAGTCAAACTCGCCGTGATCCCAAACGTCGCCGACAAACGTCAGCACGCGACAGCCCGTCAATGCGAGGCAGAGGACGAAGCCAGTCGTCCATCTCATTGCTGCGAGCAGCCTCGACATGACGTCCGTGTCCTTGCCAGTCAAAACTAGAATCCATCGACCGAGAGTCAAACGTAGTCTCCACGCGGATATTGCGAATCGCGCAACGGTGGAGAGAGTTGGAAGCTTTATCGGTTGTGACGGTTGTTCGGGTCGACGGTTTTCGGGCAGTCGAGGTGAATCATCTGGTGTTTGTTTGGCGTGACTCACGCGCCGTCCGGCACAACTTGCCGAACACTGGAGCCGGACAACGGCAATCGGCGAATTCGGCCGCTTCGGTGGTAGCCAGCGTCGCCAGACGGTGGGCGGGTTGGCCATGCCGACAAACAACCGCAGCCACCGTCGCCAGACTTTGGTTCCAACGAAGTCGCCAGACTTTGGCTTCAACGAAGTCGCCAGACTTTGGCTTCAATACTGGTGTGCAAGCCAAAGTCTGGCGACTTCGGCTACCCGAACGGCGACAGCAACGTTTCGCATCGAAGAAAATGTGCGACTTGCGGCGGCAGGCTTGGCGAATCGACCCGTGGGCTGGACAATGCTGACAACGGGTTGAACGGTGATCCAGCAATGCGATTCCGATCGCCCGTGACTCAACCTCCTTTCGACTCCCACCGCAGCGGAGATTTCCATGACCACTCGATGGCTTTGCATCGGTCTGGCGACCGTGGGTTTGCTGGTTTCGTTGGCGGCGAATTCGATGGCCTGTTCGGTGCCGGTGTTCCGATACGCGCTCGAACGCTGGCGGCCGGATCCCTACTTTTCCGTCGTGTTCCATAGAGGTCCGCTCACCGCCGAACAACAACGTTCCGCAGATTTGCTCGGCAAGGCGGGACGGTCGGGCGAGAAAGTCGTCAATCTCAATCTGCATACCGTCGACCTCGACAAGCTCGATCCCAAATCGAGCGACGACGACAAGTTCATGCTGGAGCAATGGCAAAAACAAAAGACCGACGTGTTGCCGTGGGTCGTCATCGATTTCCCGATTCCCACCAAAGGACGCGTTTTTCAAGGTCCGTTGGCGGAGATCGACAAGAAAAAAGTGGCTGAACTGATCGACTCGCCCATTCGCCAACAGATCGCGAAAAAGATTCTCGCGGGTGAAACCGGCGTGTTCGTGTTGCTGGAAAGCGGTAACAAGGAAACTGACGACAAGGCCGCGAAGTTGCTGACCGAGCAACTCGCCAAGTTGGCCAAGACGATGAAGCTGCCTGAAGTCGATGCTGCGGATGTCGCGCAGGGTTTGATCTCGGTGGACCCGGACAAGCTGAAGATTGCGTTTACAGTCATACGGTTGAAACGCGACGCCCCCCAAGAGAAAGCGTTCATCAACGTCTTGTTGGGCAGCGATGCGGACTACGATTTGAAGGACAAAGAATTCGATGGTGATGCACTGGTCTTTCCCGTGTTCGGTCGTGGGCGTTGCATGCCGTGTCTCATTGGGCAGGGCATCAACGAGGATCAGATCGGCGAAGTCGCCGCCAGTTTGTGCCAAAGCTGCACGTGTGAAATCAAGAACCAGAATCCTGGGATCGACCTGTTGATGGCCGTGGATTGGGATTCGTTGGTCGAGATCAAGGAAGTCGACCAGGAACTGCCGCCGTTGCTGGGATTGGGCCAGTTCGTGAATCCGAAAACCAAGCCAAAATCCGATCCGACCGCGACCGACGGTAAGCCGGCGAAAAGCGATCCCGACGGTGTAGCGGAATCGAAGGCGGTCGTTGGTGGGACTCAAGTGGCCTCGGTGGACGGAAACGTCGATCCACCCACTGGCGTTGGCCCCGTTTCTACTGAGCCGAGCACACCTGATCCCATGAAGGACGAACGGCCGAGCGATCAAGAACCAGTCGCCGCAATTCAAAAAGGAAAGTCCACGAATTCGGAATCCGCGTCGGCCGGCGGATCGGAAACAGCGTCCGGCAAGTTGATGGACGACACGCTCATGGTGGCGTTGATGGGTGGCATCTTGGTGGTCGTCGCGACCATCGTCGTCGCGTCTCGAAGGGGGTAACCGAATGAATGTGTCACGCATGGTGGTGCGGGAAATTGGTCACCGAAAATGGAACTTCATTCTGAGTCTGCTGTCGATCGCGGCCGCCGTGGCCTGCTTGGTCGGCGCGGTGACGGTGCTGGACGCCGACGAGTTGCGGACCAAGGAAATCCTGGACGAACATTCGCAGCAAGTCGAAGTTCGCGTTCGGGAAAAAGCCGCCGAAGTTGCCGATCAGGTTGCCGTGCAGGAAAAGCTCGGCCAAGCAGCCGTGGCCGCGAATGAAGTCGAAGTCGCCGCCGCGATCAAGCAGCGCGAAGCGGAAGTGGCCGCCGCCGGCAAAGAACTTGAAGACGCCATGCGGAAGATCATGAAGGGTTTGGGCTTCAATGTGCTCATTCTGCCCGCCGAACAAGACCTCCACGAATTACACGTGGAAGGCACGCTCTCGGCCACGATGCCGGAAGCGTACGTCAAGAAGCTGGCGGACTCGAAGATCATGACGATCAATCATCTGCTGCCGCTGATCACCAAAAAGATGAAGTGGGAAG
>JAQBZS010000930.1 GCA_027622115.1 Planctomycetota bacterium
TGGATCCGGAGCGATCGTGGCGGGTGCTGCGACGTCCGTGCAACGACCCTTCGTCTTGACGTAGAACTTCTGCCCGAGCGGCGAAACCGGGGCGGTCGTGTAACGCTCGGCAAAGGCCTTGTTGTCAGTGAAGGCGATGTCGTAGATGCGGAAACCGGCGTCGCCGCAAGCTGCGTACAGATACTCGCCGCGATGTTGCAAGGCCAACACTTCATTCGTCGTGAACGGTCGCAGCCAGTTGTCGCTGATGTCGTTGCCGGGATGTTCGTAGGCCGTATGTAACTGACGTCCGTGCTCCTGGTGCTGCTTGTAGTTGTCGGGGTAGGCGTCGCGATGCAGAGTTGATCCGATCACAGCTTGCGGTTCGTCACGCTCGGTCACGGCCGGCGACCAGACACCGTGTTCGCCCGACGCGATCCACGAATAACGACCGATGAAGTTCAAGTAGTTCGTGCCGTGCATCAATAGCTGAGCCATGATCGCGTTGTTGTCGTCGTTCTCGGACAAGTGGCAATCGACGCAGGTTTTCGTTTCGCCTTTGCCGCGAACGGTGTGCGGGACGTTGGTACTGAAAGCGATGCCGCTCATGCCTTCTGAAGAAATCGTCTGCTGCTGGAAGTAGACCGACTCGCGGTTTCCGTTGTACGACCCGACGTGGACCGCACAGGCCGAACGTACCGGGTTGAACCGACGGCCGGTCACGTTGCCGTCTTTTCCGATCATGAATACGTCGTCGCGCAACGTCTGGAAACAGTACGCGATGTAATTCTTCGTGACGTCACCCTCGTAATGAAGTTCCGGCATTTTCTTGTCCGCCTTTTGAGGCAGATGACAACCGAAGCAACTGGGGTTCCACGAACTGTGGCACGTAATGCAATTCGTGCGGCTTATCGCGTGAGCACAATCCTGCGAGTTTTTCGGGATGTCGCCCCACGCGAACATCTTGTCGGTGTGATCTTCGGGCTTGGCGAAGCGCACCGTCTTGGACAGCGCCGACAGCGAGTTGTAGTCGCAGTGGCTGGGAGTGATCGTGTCCCTGACTTGAACGACTCGCCACGACAAGCCCGGCTCGACCATCGAGTTCTGGATGATCGCCCCGTCTGGCAAAGTCTCGAAGCGACGTTTGCCAAAGGGCGTTCGCATCATCGACAAGACTCGACCAGCATTCTTCTTTTCCGGATCCGTTGTTCGATCGGTGATCATGCCTTCCCACTTGTTGCCCTTGGCCGCCGGTCCCGAAGTTCGCAACGGTGCGATTTCCGTAATCGTGCCGTGGCAGTCGGTGCAGGTGATCTCGATCGCCGCGCGCACTTCTCCGTACAACTTCGTGTCGCCATGACTATCTTGAATGAAGTGGCAATCGACGCAGTGCATTCCCTTTTCGAGATGGATGTCGAGCATGTGGACCGGAGTGCGTTCTTGCATTTTTCGCAGAGCCTCTTCGAGCGCGTAGACTCGCTTGAGCTCCTCTTGATCCGGGTTGGTCCAATTCCGGTTTCGATAAACTTCCTTGGCAACTTCCGGAACCTTCACGGCCATCATTTTGTCAGCAGGAGTCACGTCTTCCAAAACGTCGCCCTGATGATTCACCAAGCGGCCTTCGCGGTCTTTCTTGAAGACGGCTCGGAAGCTCCAACCGTGGCCGTGGAAATCGGCCAACGTGTGCTTCAACTGCGGGTTGAGTTCAGTCACTTCGTGAAGGAATTCGTAATCCGTGAGCAATGTCTTGGCGTCAATATCGTTTGGATTCGACATTTGAGCTCGCACGAATTCTTCCGACGTCGGCTTGGCCTGCTGCCGCTGATACAGCAGATGGCCGTCGGTTTCCTGGTCGCTCCACATCAGGCCGAGATACGAATTCATGACGGTCGTGCCGGGATGCATGTGGCAGATGATGCACTGGCTCGAGGGTATTGCCGTCGTGAATCGATGAGCGATCGGGTGCCCTGATTCGTTTTTCGGAATCGTGGGATCAGTGGCAACGACAAATTCGTCTGGCTGAGCCGCCGCCATGCCTCGATTTCCGTACTTGGCATACGGACCCGAATTCACGGAAGAGCGGTCGTTGGCATAAATCACATGGCAAGACGTGCAACCGCCGTTTCGATAGTCGCCCGCGTGGTCGTTCGTGCCAGGAAAGTTCAGGGTCGGGTCGAGCAGTCGCGTCTTGGAAAGACCCACAAACACCGGGTCCGTGCGGTTCAGAGTGCCGGGACCGCGATTGCTGAGTCGCTGTCTGGGCCGACCCGGTTCTTCCCCGCGTTCTGGAATTCCCAGCTCGATCGCAAAGCGGCCGCCTCGTTCAAAGATGCGAAGAAAATTGCCAGGGTGAGTCGTCTGAAATCGAGGCAGAGGTTCCAGGAACGGCAAGACGCCCTTCCAATCGGTCTCCCATTGAGTCGGCGCGGGCACGGTCTGCATTCGCTGAGGTGCTCCGTACATGCTGTAGCTTTCGCCGTACCGAGACCACTTGCTGGGCACAGCTCCGTTGTTGTAAAGAGCCGCCCCCCACAACATGCAACCGTGAGTCATCATGCTCTTCTTGACTTGCAGAGTCTCTTTCGGATGGCAGCCGATCGTTCCGCAACTGATGTGAGCGACTCGCAAATCGCCGGGATTGTTGAACCGAATGAATTCGGGATGCTCGTGGTTCAGCAGCGTGTAGGCGCGAACCGGATTCGCCGACTTCGGCCAGGCATCCGGAAATCGCGGATGGATATGGCCGATCTCTTTCATCGTCGTATTCGCATTCCCGCCGTGGCAGTCCGTGCAGCCAAGCTCGATCGAATCCTTGTAGTGCGGGTCGTGAGAATCCTTGTGGCAATGCACACAGCCCCAACTCTTCGCGTGAGCTTCTTCCTTCGACTGCCCGATCAAGTTCTGATTTTGCAGTTCGCTCGGAACCGGAAACGCCTGATAGTGATCCGCGTGAGCAATCCCGCCTCCGCCGCCGCCGACCCCTCCGCGCGCGTCAAGATTCTGGCCATCTTCAAAGTCGGCCATCTCGACCGCATATTGAACTCGCTGCTGTTCCGTTTCACCGAGCGGTGTCTTATCGCGTCCCAGGAGTCTTTTCGGCGATATCTGTTTGAGCCAACTGAATCGGCCCTGCGATACATTCTCCCCCGATTGCTCACCAAGTTCGCCGCGTGGGTCCGTTGGGTCGCTGGCACCAGCCGATTCGCCGCCTTCGTCCGCGCCATCGACCAATCGATCCGCAACAGAAATCGCCGGCACGCGCACCTCGCGCTTCGAGCGCTCCTGAGCAGCCAGCCGGCGCGAATGGTCAGCCCGAGGTGCCGGCCCCAGCACCAAATAGACGCAGGTCACGAGCCAAGTCACCCCGAACAGCCCAGCAATGATAGTAGATCGTTTTTTGAGCATATTGCGGCGGGGAGTTGATAGTTGATAGTTGATAGTTGATAGTTGCTAGTTGATAGTTGATAGTTGATAGTTGATAGGCAATGGGTGATGAATCTCACATCTCGAATCCAACACTTCGCATCACAAATCCCAAATCTCGACTC
>JAQBZS010000006.1 GCA_027622115.1 Planctomycetota bacterium
TAGGAACTCGAGATCCGGATTCTTCGAGCGACCACGAGGCATGGCGACGATCGTTTTTGCGGTCGCCGGCTTGTCGGCCGAATCGGATTCGTGATCCTGAGTGGTTTCCGTCTTGTCGAATCGCACGGCCCCATCCAGCCGGCGCAAGTCGTCGCTACCGCCGGGGACGGTCATGCAGCACAGTTCGCCGCTGGATTCCGGTTTCGGTAACACGGCATCCAACAAAGACAGAATGACCTGCCGCGCGGGCGGATCGTTTTCCGGGACTCGGCCATCCGGCAACGGACTGACGCTGGGGATTTGGACCAAACGAGACACATCCACCGCGCTGTCGCCGAGCACCACCAAATTGTCTTCGCAGACGGCGTAGGTGACCTGCACGTTTTCCAGGATGCGACGACTGGCATCGGTGTTCGGCACCACCGCCAAAGCCGTTCGGCAACTGCGACCGACGAGATGTTCCAAGCGAGGTCGCAGGCATTTCAGTCGATACGTTCCGAAGTCCAGGGCAACACTCATGGCGTCCTCTTGTGAAAGTCTTCGTCTCGCTCCGAGCCACCATGAACGCTCATCAGGACTCGCTCCAGAACTCCGGTTTCCGCGCGGCGAGCATCGTCGGTCCAGGCGGGTTGTTGTACGGCTTCGGTTTCCGTCTGCGCGCTGAAGCTTGGTGGAGTGCGACGGGGTTCCGCCGGTCGGGACGGCCCGAAATCCGCATGGAGATGATCGATCCGATGACGACGACGCGATTTGGAATCGACCGATGGCGGCGGCGGCGTGTCCGCTGCTTCCGCGAGGGTGACCGGAGCCGTGGTGGATTCCACAACATTCTCGGAGTTGAGCGCGTTGCCGATCTGTGCCAGTTGTTTCTTCGATCGCGACGATCGGCTGCGTCGGAATTCGGCCAACCATTCCTCGTATCGCTTTACATCGGCGTCGAACGAAGCAGTGTCAACGGTTGTCTTTGGCGGTTCCGGCGAACGCGCCGGCGAACCGGCAGCCGACGATTCAACTGCTGCCGGCTTCGCTCTCGGAACAATCTTTTTCGCATCGTCCGCAGTCAACGATCGCCGCCGCGGCGATTCCTCGGCGACGGCTCGCACTTCCGCTGGCTGTTGTTTCCGTTGTGGTGGCGCATCCGGCTCTGCATTTGCCTGGACCGACTCGATGCTCGGCTCACGGGTTTGTGGGACGTCGGGCTGTGTTTTCCGCTGCGTTCGCAAATTGCTCGGCGAATCGTTCGTCGTGGCTGCGCGAACGGTCGGACGTCGGTTGAAGTGTGGTCCCGCGAGTGTCGGGTGCGGTTGATCCATTCTCAGTGTGTGGCCCCCATTGGCTCGGCCGAAGAATTCCAATTTGGTTGGCATCTGTGGCGGCTCTTCCAAGATCGGCAATTCGTTGCGAATCAGCCGCTCGAGCAATTCGCGTTTCCTTTCCAGGGGAACGGTTGCCGTCGTGGGCTTCGTGGGCGGCTCGGTTCGCACCATCGCCAGCAGCAAGACGCCAATCACCAGCAACCCCACCATCGCCAGATACAGCACGATCATTGGCACGTCGGATTGCGACTTCTCGGCAGCGACCGGTGCGGTGGGAGGCACGGTCACCGCCACCGTGGCGGCGGGCGTCTCCGTGGAAAGTTCCGGCCCGACGGACTCGCTTGGTCGCGACGTTTGGTCGCTTGCCGTTTGGATGGGCGACCCTTGCATCAAAGTTGGCGGCGTGGCGACCGTTGTCGGCGGTGGAGCGATTGCGACGACCGTCGGCAGCGGGATCACGGTTTCCGGTCGGATTTGCCCAGGGACCGGCTGATAAACCCGACCTTGGTTACCATCGAGCGCCCCCATGTAGGTCCGACCGGGAATGGAATCGGTAATACCTGCGCGGCCCGGTGGCGAGTCGACGTCCGTTTCGTCGTCGATGGGAGTCGGCAGCAACGTCGGGATTGCCGACGCGGACAGCGGTTGTGGCGGATACGGCACGTGTTGTGTTTGCCCAACCGGATAGGGCACGGGAATCGGCTGCGGCATTGCGTGCTGTCGGCCCGGATACTGCAACTGAGAATGCATCGCGGCAATCGACACGCGTTGGAATGCCGGCGGCAGCGCGGGCACGCGGCGTCGATCAACGTCCCGCGGATTGAGCACCACCACGGAGCTGTCCTTCAGCCGCGTCGTGGAATTCGTGACTGGAGTGTTTCGCGAGGCGCGAGCCGTGGCAATGACCCGAGCTTGAGAGACCAGAGATCCGGACTGACCGAGGAATTGCAGCAATCCGCCCAGCGTGGCTTCCGCTCCCTTGACGGTCACGACAACCGGCCGATCGAGCACCCCCACCAAAGCGATGGACACGGGCGGCAGGTTGTTGATTTCGCCGACGTCATCATCGTCGCGAGTCGCTCGGCGCTGAGCGGAATCCGCAATGACAACGTCGCCGGGCAGCAGCATGAAGTCCGTGCTGGGCGTGACAAAGGCCTGGTGTCCCGACCGACCACTGCGAACGATTCGTACGTTTTGATTCGCGAAACGAGTCAATCCACCGGCTTGGCGAATCACGTCCACCAACAGCGGCGACGCTTCCGTAAACTCGTAAACGCCGCCACGATTGACTTCACCCAACACCCCAAAAAAATTGCCGACCGGTGCCGCAAGCCCGTTGGGAACCTGCGCAGCAACAGACGTTGGGGTCAGGGCAACGCCAAGGGCCAACGTGAGACCAACAAGCGTTTTGCGTATGAATGACCTAGACATTGAGGGATTCCCGGACGGGTTAATACAAGTCTCATAATCGGCACAGTCCGACCTGCATCTTCAGCCGGAAATTCAGATTCTTCGCCTGTTGAGGAATTTCCTGACCGGTCCTTTCGCCGGAATTGCGGGGGTCGGGTGGCGAGAAGTCGACCTATGCACCCCAGTCAACCCAGACCGACACGTACTACGAAGATCCCATAACGGGCTGCTGGTTTGTGCTGAGAAACAGGTGGTCTAAATAGGCAAGTGTTCCCTCACGAAGAACATCGTCAATCCGACACACTTGCAAATGTGTGCGGGCCAGAAGTTCAACGGGGTTGATGGGTCGATCGGACTCACCCTCTCGGCAGCCGTTCGAATGCGGCCGGAAACGAAACGCTTTGAAGACCGAACGCCGCCGTTCGGTGCCGACCGAATTCGCCTTGTCCTTGAACTCAGGGCCGCTTGTAGCGGGTATACCGAAAAAAACGATTCCTCGGCGGAATTCATGTCCGGCGACCGTCCGCAAATCCGACTCGGACGGTAGGAGCAAATGGTATGCCTCCAAGCAGGAGTGTCATTCGAGTTCGTTGCTGAACCCGATACCCCATCAATGAGGGGTTTGGCCTGCACTTGGAACTTTCACACGGAACACAGGAAAGGAGAATTCGACAATGGTTGGGCACCTGTTGGCGGGACTTAAGAATTTGGCGGTCTCGGCAAGTTCAAAGCGACGTATGAATCGCTGGATTGGACCGGTTGAAGTTTTGGAGAATCGCATCGTGTTGAGTCCCACGATTGACACCGTGAGTGATGATCCAGGCATTTCGATCAGCGGCTCTGCATCGGGAATCGAAGAATCGAACATCCAAGTTGAATTTGATTTTGATCAAGACGGCATGACGGACAGCACCACCAATACGAACTCATTGGGTTGGTTCGTGCATGGATACCCCGCAACCGTCTCGGCGGGAGATACGGTGTCGGTGCGAGCCGTGGAGAATGGTGATTTTGGAGATTGGGTGGCGTACACGCTGAGCAGTCAGAATTCGTCGAGCGTGCAGATCGGAGCGACGACGATCGCAGGGGGGCTGCTGGAAGTCGAAATTGAAGTGGCCGGAGACCCGCAAGATGTCGAAGTGAGCTTTGACGTGCATCACGACGGTGTCGTCGAATCCGTGGTTCACCCACAATCGATTCCGTCCGTCGTGTTCGAGTTGCCCGAGATCTCCGGCAGTTTCATCGTGTTTGTGAAAGCCACGTTTGAAGGCGAAACAGCTTCTCGATCCATCGAAGTGATCGGTGCCGAGATTCCGGGTGGCACCGGCGGTGCAACGGACGGTTCGAGTTCCGTTGGGATCAATAATCCCGTTCTGATTTCGGAATCTGCCGACGGCAACGGATCAGGCACAACAGGCTCGACACAGGGCGCAGGCAATCCGGTTTCGGGCGACGTCGCTGGAACGGGATCCGGCATGTATGTGTACCAACTGACGGAGTCGGATACCGGTGAGAGCTTCGCCAATCAGGCCGTGTTCGGCGTGGATTTCGGCGGCCAACTGGGTGCGAACGCCGCATTGGAAGTTGATCTGAACGGCGACGGGGTCGCGGACGAGACCATCGACGTGTCCGGCTTGGAGTCGATCGTGTTCGATGCCACGGCTTCCGCGTCGGTTGATGCAGTGACGGTGTCGTTTCGGCTCGTTCTCGCGGACCCGATAACCGGGCAGACCAGCCTGAGCGATTGGATCAGCGTCAGCATTCCGTTTTTGGGTTGAAATCCAGCTCATGCGGACCACCGGTTCGCGTGATTCACCTAAGGAAATAACAATGATTACTCATCTTGTCCGAGAAGAAATCCAGGAGTTCGGTCGGCGATACCAAGATGGCGATGCTGCCGCGTTGAGCGAGTTTGTGTTGAGATTCGGTCATTCCATCCGACGAATTATCCGTCGTGCGGTCCGAGTCAAAGCTCGTCGCACGGTTTCGCCGTTTGAGCGACAGGTCATTAAAGAGGCGGACTTGCTGATGCGGGACAGCTCCAGCCGGGCGGAATTGGATTCCGTGTTGGTCAGCCGTGTTTGCGAAGTCGTGATGTCCCGGAGCGTCTCCGAACGACCGCCGGAATTGACCGTCCGAGACACCAGCCCGTGCTGGGAAGTCTGCACGGTCAACTGACCGGCGATACGTCCGATTCCTGAATCTCCGTCGAGCCCGCAAGATCTATGTCTTGCGGGCCTTAGCAATTTAGGGGCTATTGATGTTGCAGTTTTGATCGAGGAATGTGGCGGAGCATTGGCATTTTCAGCTTTTCCAAGCCAACGTGTGGTTCAATTTGTGAATTCGTAATTGGAACGCACAGCAGCGAAGATTGAAGATGCCAAAGCTGCGTCAAGCCACCGCACTCCTCGAAGGACATCAATGTCGGACTATTTGGAAGACGACTACAACCCCATTATTCAACACGATCTGCAATCGCGATTTTTGGACGATCGATCCATTGAAGTCATGGGAGACTTCCAAGCACTGCGTCCACCACGCCATGCCCTGTTCGACTTCGACGGGACTCTGAGCCTGATCCGCGAGGGCTGGCCCGATGTGATGATCCCCATGATGGTCGAGGTCCTCCGTGAGGCCGATTGCAACGCGTCAATCGATGAACTGCACGCGTTGACGAGTCGCTTCGTGATGGAACTCAACGGCAAACAGACGATCTACCAAATGATCCGACTTGCCGAAGAAGTGACTGCCCGTGGCGGCACGCCTCTCGATCCGATGGACTACAAGCGCGAATATCACGATCGGTTGATGCAACGGATCGACGGACGGCGCGAGGCACTTCGCAGCGGCAGTGCGCCCGTGGAAGACATGCTGGTGCCGGGTGCTTTCGAAATCCTTGAGCACTTGCAATCACGCAACGTGCAGCTGTATCTCGCCAGCGGCACGGACGAAGCGTACGTCCGCGAAGAGGTGTCGCTGTTGCAACTGGATCGGTTCTTCGGCGATCGGGTCCACGGGGCGGTCGATGATTATCGCGAGTTTTCCAAAGCACGCGTCATCGAAAGAATTCTGGATCAGCACGCCGTGAGTGGTGACGAACTGTTGGGGTTCGGTGACGGTTACGTCGAGATTCAAAACGTCCGCAGCGTGGGTGGGACGGCGGTGGCGGTGGCCAGTGATGAGTCGCATCGCAGCGGTCAGCCCGATCCTTGGAAACGCGAGCGGCTCATTGGGGCCGGTGCGAATCTGGTGATCCCGGATTTTTCCGAAAGCAAGCGGCTGGTGGAGTTCTTGTTCGACGTGCCGAAGAAGGGAGTTGCGGATGTCACGGGATGAGTCGTCACCGGAATCGCAGGCTGCGGATCGATCTCGCGTCAACCGCCGCGAATTCGATCGCTTCGCCGTCCGCATGGAATCGCTGTCCGCGCGCGAGCATCGCAAGTCCATCGAACCGGATCACATTCCTGCCGACACGCCGGCGCCTCCGTTGAGTGACTCGGCAAATCGACTCATTGACCAAGCGTGCGAACGCATTCGTGCGGCCCGGAACGATGACCGACCGGTGGTGGCGGCCTTCGGAGCACACGCCATCAAGAACGGCCTCGGGCCGGTGTTCTTGTCGCTGATTGAACGTGGCTGGTTGACTCACTTGGCCACCAACGGCGCGGGCGTGATTCACGATTGGGAGTTTGCATTTCATGGTCAAAGCTGCGAGCACGTCGGGCCGATGGTCGCCCAGGGTCGCTTCGGCAATTGGCAAGAAACGGGGTACTTCATCAATCTAGCCATCAATGTTGGGGCGTTCGAAGGCAAGGGTTACGGTGAGTCCGTCGGAGCCATGATCGAACGCGAGGGCTTGGAGATTCCGACATCCAGCGAGCTGGAACTCGTTGCTCGAGCCAAAGTCGTGGACGACCCGCAACAAGCAGCGGTCGCCGCGGATTTGTTGCACATCGTGCGAACGTTTGAGTTGCCGAGTGGCTGGCTGGATGTCAAACATCCGTGGAAGCGGTACAGCATTCAAGCCGGCGCGTTTCGGCTGGACATTCCATTCACCAGCCATCCGATGATCGGCCACGACATTATCTACAACCACCCGATGAACCATTTCGCGTCGTTGGGCCGCGCTGCCGGTCGAGACTTTCTGATGTATGCCGAAAGCGTCAGCCGCATTGACGGCGGTGTTTACCTTTCGATCGGGTCGGCCGTGATGAGCCCGATGATTTTCGAGAAGTCGTTGTCGATGGCCCAAAACGTCGCCTTGCAGCGCGGCGAGCACATCGAAAAGCATTACATCCTGGTGAACGACCTCGCCGAATCGACGTGGGATTGGAGTCGTGGGGAACCGCCCGAGGACAATCCGGCGTACTACCTGCGGTTCAACAAGTCATTCAGTCGCATGGGTGGAACGCTGCGGTACTTGCAAGCGGACAACCGCGATTTCTTGCTGAACCTCTCCGCCCGATTGCAGCGCGGACCGGCGACAGCATCGGGCGTCCGGAATCCGTGAGCTAACGCCCAGCGGTTAATGAATCAGCCGCCACGCGCTAGCGCGGATTATTCATGGTCGTAGGGTGCTGTCGAAGCAAACCGTGATGGTGGTGCGTTTCAGCGCGATTTCGACGTGAATTGGTTTGCTGATGACGCACCAACGGTTTACGACCTCGACTCACCCTACAGTGAATAATCCGGGCTAGTCCACGTCCACGCGAGACGAAAAAGGTCAAATTGACACTGTTCGGAATTCTCACCTACACTCCGCCGCGCTTTGCCAAGGTCGGAGACTTTGACGAACAAATTGGACCGTTGACGGCTCTCACTTCCGCCCATTCCGGGCTTCGCCGTTGAAACGTTCCCGACAACAAGGATGTTGTTCGTGTTGCGACTGTTGATTCAACTCGCACCCTGTCTGGTTCTCATTTCTGGATCGGGCTGCGCGCTGTTCACGTCGTTCTTCGGTGAAAAACCGGACGAAATTGACAGCCCATTCACTCAAACGGTCAATTCTCCCACCGCTCCCACGCGAGACATCATTGAACTCGATGTCAATTTCGCGGAACGACCGCTGGGTGACCCCCTGCTCGAAAGCATTCTCTGGGAGAACCTTGACGAGATTGGGCCGTTCGAGCCCGGTCGTCGCAAATCACTCAACCAAGCCGGCATTCGGATCGGCGTTGCCGGATCGAACCCGCCGAAAGCTTTGGAATGGTTGCTGGTGCGTTCCAGTTCGCGGCAAGGCGACGGGCGGTCCGGTTCCGCTCCCGCACGCTATTCGATTCCAATCGTTGCGGGTGCCGACAGTTTCGTTCAGGCGGGACCAGCGTACGAATCCGCCACAATTCGGATTCCCACTGAAGACGGGTTCGAAGAACGAGAATTCAAGAATCTGCGATGCGTCTTTCGCGTCACTCCGCAAATGGAAGACGGCTGGGTTCGCTTACACTTCCTTCCGGAAATCCATTACGGCAGTTCACGACTCAGACATACGGCCACCGTTGCCGACTGGAAATTGCAGTCCCGTCAAAAAGTCTTCCCGCTTTATGCACAGAGTTTTGAAGTCGGTTTGAACTCGGGCGAGATCGCGGTGCTCAGTAGCATGGGCAAGGATACGTCATCGATCGGTCGTCATTTCTTTGTGGGTAGTGATCTCGACAACCAGTCTCAACGCATCCTGGTTCTTAAGCTTGCTCGCATCAAAACTGTCGAAGGTGTTGTCAGTGAATGACGACCTGCGTTCTAAGTGCTCGCTCGCGATATTCAATTTACTTTTCGGCTCGCAACGAGAACGTCTCGACACGATTTGACGAAGTCCGTAGATTCCCCCTCTAGAAGCTATCTGAAAAAGGGGTCTGACCCTTTGGAGGCCTCACTAAACCCCGGCAAAAACTGAGGCCGAAGAGGGTCAGCCCCCTTTTTTTGAGATAGCTTCTAGTGTCCGATGCCTTGGTCAATTCTGATCGGTCGCTCGCATATTCGTTGATGTGTCGGTTCCCTGAGGCTTGGGTATACTCCGCGAAATTCACTTGGATTGTTCGCTCATCCCAGTCTCAATGAGGTCGCAACGTGACGAATTCGCATGGAATTGACGATATCGGTCAACAGGCCGCCGATGCTCTGAATCGCCGGACGTTCGTCAAATTCGCCACGGCGTTCGCAGCCGGCACGGCGGCCACAAGTCTCCCGGCTGAAGCGATGGCTGCGGACGATCAGGCAAAGACGAAAGTCGAACAGAATCCCAAATCGAAAGACAAGCCGAAGGACGAACCGAAATCCAAGCCGCCCGAACCAGCGGGACCGCCGCCACTCGCGAACTCATGGGCACCCGCGATTCAGTTTCAGCCCGCAGTCGGCGGCAGCGGAGCGTTTCTGGATGGACTTACGAAAGACCAACGGGCGGCAGCGCGGCAGAAGATCGAAGTCGCGGCTTGGCAAGGAGCTGTTCCCGCGTCCGAGACGGAGATCGCGTTCTTGCCCGTGCATCGTCTGGCCGCGTTGATCCAAGCGAAGAAACTTTCGCCGGTGAAACTGACGGACATCTACTTGAAGCGATTGAAGGAACTTGATCCGAAGTTGCTGTGTGTCGTGACGTTGATGGAAGAATCGGCTCGAAAAGAAGCCCAGCACGCGGAGACGGAAATCAACCAAGGTCGGTATCGAGGAGTGCTGCACGGCATTCCGTGGGGCGTCAAGGATCTGTTTTCGACCAAGGGCGTCCCGACCACCTGGGGCACCAAGCCGTACGAACACCGGATTATAGACGAAGACGCCGAGATCGTCGTGCGCTTGCGCGAAGCCGGTGCGGTGCTGCTCGCGAAATTGGCAACGGGAGTCTTGGCACTCGGCGACAACTGGTTTCGCGGCAAGACTCGGAATCCGTGGAACACCGAGGAAGGTTCGAGCGGTTCGTCGGCCGGACCGGGTTCCGCGACGGCTGCTGGTTGTGTGGGCTTCGCGATCGGCACGGAAACTCGCGGCTCGATTGTGTCGCCGTCTCGCCGCTGCGGCATCAGCGCCCTGCGCCCGACGTTCGGTCGAGTCAGCCGACATGGCGGCATGACACTCGCCTGGAGCATGGACAAAGTCGGTCCGATGTGTCGCGCGATCGAAGACTGCGCGATCGTCTTCAATGCGATTCACGGCGCGGATGCCAAGGATCCGTCAACCGTCACGGCTCCGTTTCATTTTGATCGAGCCGTCGATCTTTCAAAGTTGTCGATCGGTTACCTGGAAGGCACCGACGAAGCGTTCTTGGAAAAGCTCAAGGAATTGGGAGCGAAACCGAAGTTGCTGGCATCGCCGCCGAGTACTCGCGGTGTGAGCAAGATTCTGGCGGTCGAAGGAGCCGCGGCGTTTGACGAGTTCATCGCCAAGGATCTCGACAAGGAAATGGTCCACGAATGGCGAGCCCGAGAATTCCGCACGGCTCGATCCATCACGGCGGTGGACTACTTGAACAATCAGCGTCGGCGTTTGGATCTGATGCGTCGCATGGACAAATACATGGACGGCATCGACGCGTATGTCAGCCCATCCGGCGACGTAGCGCTCACCAATTTGACGGGTCATCCGGCGGCGATCGTGCCCTACACATTCGCAGGCGGTCAGCCACGCTGCATGACGTTGATCGGTCGCCTCTTTGCGGACGACATGCTGCTCGCGATCGCTCAGCGGTACCAGGCCGCGACGGAGTGGCACTTGAAGCATCCTGAAATCGCATGACGTCCCTCGATCCGGGCACGACATTGATCGACGTTGAAGCTATCGTCGAAGGTTACGTTCGCGTTCACCCCATTGCCGCTGAATTCGGCAATCTAGAGGCGATCTGAAAAAGGGGTCTGACCCTCCCCGGCCTCAGTTCTTGCCGGGGTTTAGCGAGGCCTCCAAAGGGTCAGACCCCTTTTTCAGATCGCTTCTACACCCACCACTTTCCTGCGCTGTCCATCGCTTCCGGAGATTGTCGACTCATGTCTGATCGGGCTTGTAATGCTGTTGGAATTGACCTTGGCACCACGTATTCCGCCTTGGCCTACATGGATAATCAGCTCAATCCGCACGTGGTGCAGGATTCGTCCGGACAGGCCGTGACTCCGTCGGTGGTGTTCTTCGATGACGACGAAGTGATTGTGGGTGATTTCGCACTCCAACAAGCCAAGCTGCGAGCGGACCGCATTGTCCAATTCGTCAAAGTCCACATGGGCGACGATTGGAAATTCACGATCGATGGGCAGGTCCACACGCCGGAAAGCATCTCGGCGATGATTCTGGCGCATTTGATTCGCGAGGCCGAATTCCAACTGGGCAAGATCGACAGCGCGGTGATCACCGTCCCCGCCTACTTCACGGAAAAACGTCGGCGAGCCACGCAGCAGGCCGGAGAAATCGCGGGGCTCAACGTGATCGGCACGTTGAACGAACCGATGTCGGCGGCACTGGCGCATCGCTTCTATCAGGAGAAAAAGGATCAAACGGCCGTGGTTTACGACCTAGGCGGCGGCACGTTCGACGTCACGGTGGTCAAGATCACGCCGGGCTCGATGGAAGAATTGGCAACGCTGGGCAACCGCAAGCTAGGCGGGAAAGAGTGGGACCAGGCGTTGGTCGATTTCGTGGCCGACGATTTCAAGAAGCAACACGGCAAGGATCCGCGTGAGTCGCAACAAGCGTTGCAGGACTTGATGCTCGCGGCCGAACAAGCGAAACGCCGGCTGGGCCGGATGAAGAAAGCACCGATCAAGGTGCAGGCCTTCGACACCGATCACGTCACCGAAGTGTCTCGCGAGCAGTTCGAGCACATGACGGCGCACTTGGTGCAGACGACAAAGCTCACGACCCAAACCGCGATTGAAGATGCGGGACTCGATTGGAGCCAGATCGACAAGGTGGTGCTCGTGGGTGGTTCCACGCATATGCCGATGGTGCAGCGGATGCTGGCCGACGTTTCCGGGCGACAGCCGGAGAGCGGCGTGAATCCCGTGCTTGCCGTGGCACTGGGAGCAGCTCATTACGCGTACTTGTTGGAAGCCGGCAATGCTCCGGAAGCCATTCAAACCGCCACAAACGACGATTCCGAACCTAAGCCACCTGCGGCGAAACTGCCGTCGGTGCGATTCGTCACGGCACATGGCGTCGGCATCAAAACGATGAAGCAGAAGAAGCCGTACAACTCCGTGCTGATCCACAAGAACTCGCAAGTGCCGTGCAGTGCCAGTCGCGAGTTCCGCACGGTGGCGTCACACGGCAAGCAGAAACACATTTCGGTGGTGGTCACGCAAGGCGACACGACGAACATGGACTTGGCGGAAGTTCTCGGAAAGGGCCGCATTTCCGATTTGCCGGACGACGTGCCGGACGGCGATCCGGTCCGAGTCACAATGTCGTTCGATGAACAAGGCCGATTACATGTGCATGCCTTGTATGTGAAGACGGATAAGGACTTGACGATTTCGCTGGAAATTCCCGGCGGATTGGCCGAGGAAGAGGTCAAGGAATATCGGCAGATGCTTCGGCAAGCCGGTCTCGTCAGGACCGAGACCATTGCCGCCGTACCCGCCGCTCCGCCAGCCGATCAAACCGCTGCCGCACCAGTTCCCACCGAGCCGCCGCCTGCCGCCGCGAAATCGGAGTCGATCTTTGACGAAGGTGGCGATAGCTGGACGCCGTCGCTCGATTTTGGTGACGACAGCATTTTCGGAGATGCGGAACAAGTCGCCACGGCGATTGCCGGTCAACCAGCGGCAGAGAAGTCGGATGCGGACTTTGCTTTGAACGACGCCGATCTCGACATGGTGGATCAAGCAGCGGAAACGCGAGTCGATCCGCGGTTCGATAATTCCTCGGGCTCCGGTTCGTTCGAGATCGACGAAGATGCGATGTTCGACGCGCAGGTTGCCCAACCGAAGTCCGCACCGAAGAAGCCACGGACCAAACCGACTCGGGATAAGCCCAAGCCCAAAAAGAAACAGCCGGAAGTCCTCGAAGCGGATGAGTTCGAAGTGATCGAGGAAGTCGTCGAGGTAATTGATGACGAGGTGGAATTCATCGACGACGAGATCGAGTTCATCGACGAAGATGTGGAGATCATCGATGAGGCGGTCGAGATCATTGAAGACGTCGAGGAGATCGACGACATCGAATTCATTGACGAAGACGTGGAAGTGATCGACGACGACGTGGAAATCATCGAAGAGGTGGAGTTCGTCGATGAAGATATCGAGGTCGTCGAAGAAATCGATGACGACTTCAGTTGGCTCGACGACGAACAGGACGAGAAGCCAAAGAAGAAACGCAGGCGTTGAAGCAACAGCCGTGCACGCCAAGTTGAAGGCAACCATCGCCGATCTCAAGGCTTCAAGATGACTGTGTCGACGACGCGAGAAAGCCTCGACCGCATGATTGTGGGCTGCGGGTATCTCGGACTGCGAGTGGCGAGACGGTGGCTTGATCAAGGGCTAACGGTCGCGGCGACAACGCGCACCGCCGAGCGGGCCGATTCATTCCGGCAGCTTGGAATCACGCCGATTCTTGCGGACGTCACCGATGCGGAATCGTTGCGAAACCTGCCACGCGCCGACGTCGTGCTGTACGCCGTCGGTTTCGACCGCAACGCCGGACGATCCAAACGCGACGTTTACGTCAACGGTTTGCGGAACGTCTTGGACGCGTTGCAGCCGAACGCCGGCCGCTTCATCTACATCTCCAGCACCAGCGTTTACGGCCAAGTCCACGGAGAATGCGTCGATGAATCGTCGACCTGCGAACCCACGTCGGAAGGCGGTCGCATTTGTCTAGAGGCGGAAAATCTCGTGCGCTCGCGGTGCAACGATGTCACAGGAACGCTGGAATTCAACGTATTGCGGCTCGCGGGAATCTACGGACCCGATCGTTTATTGCGACGGATCGAACAACTCCGTTCCGCCGAATCGATCGCCGGATCGGCCGATGCGTATTTGAACCTGATACACGTTGACGACGCAGTGTCCGTGGTGTTGGCGTGTGCCGAACAATGGGCTGCCGGTCGCACGTTCTTGGTTGCGGACGGAAACGAGGGCACTCGCGGCGACTATTTCCGCGCGTTGGCCGAAACCCTCGATGTCCCGCCGCCCACGTTTGACGACGCATCGACCGCACGGCATGGGACAGGACAAAACAAGCTCTGTATCAATCGTCAAATGCTGGAACAGTTGCGCGTGCGGCTTCAATACGGCGACCTACGAATCGGAATCCAGCACGCGGTCTCTCAGAGCACGCGTCGCGATTCGCAATGATTGTGACCGTCAATATTCGTTGACGCTTTAATTCGTTGGAGCCAATTGATCGCTCCTTTTGTGGACGAAGAAGAGGAATTCCTGGGCTCTTCGATACGTTGCTCCAACGAATTCAGGATCCATCCAACGAATCTGTCCGGCAAACCGATCGGGCTTGCGAGCGAATCACATTGCCGGAATTTTCGATGCTGTGCTAGATTCCCGCGCGTTCAAACCACAGCGAGGGATCGATGGCTGGATATCGCGAACACATCAGCGTCAGTGGGTTGCTGGGAATCGGGTACGGCGTGATCGCCACGCTGGCCTTGGATTTCTCAATCGAACAGTCAGTTCTGGCCGCATGTCTCGCCTGGGTCGGCGGCATGTTGCCGGACTTGGACTCCGAGACCGGCAAACCCGTGCAGGAACTCTTTGGAATCGTGGCGGCGTTGGCTCCGCTGGCTTTGATGCACCGGCTGGTGGCGCTCGGGCTCGGCCCAGACCGAGTCCTTTTGATCGCGGTCGGCGCGTATGCCGCGGTTCGTTACGGCGGGGCCAGCTTGCTCGGTCGACTGTCCGTGCATCGAGGTATGTTTCACAGCGTTCCCGCCCTGTTGATCGCGTCCGAATTGGTGTACCTCGGATACCCCACTGAAAACATCGAGGTCAAATTGCTGATGGCGTGTGCGGTCGGCGTGGGGTTCTTGTCGCATTTGTTGCTCGACGAACTCTATAGCGTCGAATGGACGGGCACTCGCATCCGGCTCAATAAGGCGGCCGGCAGCGCGTTGAAATTCGTGGGACGGAACTTCTTTCCGAACGCATTCACATACTCACTGCTGTTCTTTTTGACGTACACGTCACTCGTTCAGTCCGGCGTCTTGAAGGGGCCGGACGGAATCGACGCACCGGTGTTGCTGAAATCCGTGCCGCAAAAATCGGCTTCGTTGAACTAACGGATTTGCACCATGTCCGATGATTCCATCACCCACGCCGGCCTGCAATACGACTGGCGACCGGACGCGTTCCTCACTCGGGCCGAATCCCGGTACGCACTCAAGCGACTGTGGTCGATTTGTGCCGGAGTGGACGCCACGTGTGATCGACCGGTGATGCGAATCCCGGCGGCATCTCGACAAGACGTGGAACGGCTGTTCGATGCGTCGGTCAATGATTTCCCGTTTGTCGAAGTGGAACGCGTGCTGCCAATTGGTGCGAGTAATCCGTTTGACACCGAGACTCTGCCGGAAGCGTGTGGTGTCGCGGAATCGGCAAGTCGTGAACCCGGAAATGGTGAGTTTCCGTTCGACCTCGTGGCCTGGACGTTTCTGTTTCTGACTCGCTGGGAAGAAGTCCACCGACCGCAAACTCTCGATGCACACGGGCGAATTGACCGGTCGGGGTTGCTCGCGGTGAGGCACGGGTTTCACCAGCGTCCGATCGTCGATGAATGGGCGCTCGTCTTGCGTGCTTGGATCGAACGGTTGCGTCCCGGTGTGGTCGCACCGCTTCGCAGGCCGACGCTGCGATTGACTCACGACGTCGATCATCCGTTGCGTTTCCCGACGTTGGCGAGTGTTGCCCGTCGAGCAATCGGAACCGCCCTGCGAAGCAATGGCCGGCTGGACCATGTCGTTCGCGAGTCGATCCACGGCTTACGTTCTCGATGCAATTATGAGTGTGATGCCAACTATCGCAGCCTTTGCCGTTTCATGGACTTTGAAGAGCAACTTGGTCTCCGTGGCCATTACTACTTCATGTCCGCCGACCCCAGCACGTTCGACGATGGCTATCGCCTGCAACGCGAGCCGTATCGCAGCATCATCCGCGAAGTCCAACGGCGCGGGCATGTCGTGGGCTGGCATCCGGGCTATGTTGCGGTCGATGACGCCGTCGTTTTCCAACGTGAGCACGAACGGATCGCACGGGCCGTGTCCGACATCGGCGGTGACGCGAATCACATCGGTGGTCGCCATCACTACTTGCGCTGGAATCCCGCCACGTCATGGGATCAATGGTCGGCAGCCGGCTTGAGCTTCGACAGCAGCGTCGGCTTCGCGGATTGCGTCGGCTTTCGCTGCGGCACATCGCATCCCTATCCGGTGTTTTCACTGAGCATTCAGCGCGAGTTGGAACTTATGGAAGCGCCGCTGCACATCATGGAATGCGGCCTGGAACGCGAGTGCTCCGGTGACTTAAACGTCATGCGATCGCGGGCTGAAACGATCGTGAATCGGTCGATTGCTGTGGGCGGACAATGCGTGGTGCTGATTCATAACGGGCACGACGAAGCCACCGTTGCAGTGCTCTTGGAGGTGATTCGCGATGCGATGCAACTTGGAATTCGAGACGTACCGCAAGAACCGGTCCCGGTGGATTGCTCATTCCGGCGAACCGCTTGATCCAGCACAGAGAAAACTGATGACGGAAAATTGGTGTTATGCGATGGCAACGAGTTTCGGAGCCAATGCATGAGCCTACGATCGTGACCATCCATATTCGTTGGGGTCCTTAATTCGTTGGAGCCGCTTTTTGGGGAAGCACGCCGCGAATCTCCAACGAATTTAGGATCCAACGAATTCGCCAGTAACACTCATGCGAACCTCATCTCGCACACGGCGCCAAGTCCGTTCGCAGGTCGCCGTTTACGGATCGGGATTCTTCAACTACCTTCCGCGCCGCCTCGTAACCCACCCTTCGCAATCCGCCATTTCGGCTCCCCAACACGGTCGAGATGCGTCGACATTCGGAATCGTATCTCGCCATGAAGTCCATTCTTGTGACCGGCGGTGCCGGCTTTCTCGGCAGTCACCTGTGCGACCGATTGATCGAACGCGGTGACGAAGTGATCTGCGTGGACAACTTCTTTACAGGTCGCAAACAGAACATCGCCCATTTGCTCGAACACCCGCGCTTCGAGCTGATCCGGCACGACATTGTCCATCCGCTCTTCGTCGAAGCCGATCAGATTTACAACCTGGCGTGCCCCGCGTCTCCCGAGGCTTACCAATTCAACCCGATCAAGACGATCAAGACGTCCTCGGTTGGGACGGTCAACGTGCTGGGTATCGCGAAACGTTGTCGGGCTCGTTTGCTGCACGCGTCCACGTCGGAAGTTTACGGCGATCCGAGCGTGCATCCGCAACGAGAAGACTATTGGGGCAACGTCAACCCCATCGGCCCGCGAAGCTGTTACGACGAAGGGAAACGCATCGCGGAATCGTTGTGCGTGAACTATCACCTGGCCCACGGCATGGAAGTGCGGCTGATTCGCATCTTCAATACCTATGGACCTCGCATGGATCCGAACGATGGCCGAGTCATCTCGAATTTCATCACGCAGGCACTGCGCGGCGAACCGCTCACGGTGTATGGCGACGGCAGACAAACGCGGTCCTTCTGCTACGTGGACGACTTGATCGAAGGCATGATTCGTTTGATGGATCAAGACCTCGAAATTGGTCCGGTCAACATCGGCAACCCCGTCGAAAACACGATGCTTGAATTAGCGCAGCAGGTGCTGATCGCGACGGGTTCACGATCCGAGATCACTCACAAGGATTTGCCCGCAGACGATCCGAAGCAACGCTGCCCGGATATCTCCAAGGCTAAGCTATTGCTGGATTGGTCGCCGCAAGTGGATTTGGCAACGGGCTTGAAACGCGCAGTGGAGTACTATCGCGCGTTGTTGGCGGGCGATGTTGAGAATTGAAAAATGCAAAATGCAAAATGCAAAATGCAAATTCGAAATGCAAATTCGAAATGCAAATTCGAAAATCAAAAATCAAAAATAATCACCGGAGGCAATCGTGAGTCGAAAAGGCATTATTTTGGCCGGTGGTGCGGGAACTCGGCTGCATCCGGCAACGCGAGTTGTCAGTAAGCAACTGCTGCCAGTGTACGACAAACCGATGATCTACTACCCGCTGACAACTCTGATGTTGTCGGGTATCCGCGACATTCTGATCATCAGCACGCCGCACGACTTGCCGTTGTTTGAACGATTGCTGGGCGACGGCAGCGATTGGGGCATCAACTTTCACTATGCCGAACAGCCAAACCCCGGCGGACTCGCACAAGCGTTTCTGATCGGCGAGGACTTTGTCGGCGATGATCCGTCGTGCTTGATCCTGGGCGACAACATTTTCTACGGCCACAATCTGTCGCAAAGCCTGCAACGCGCACACGCCGGCACGGACGGGGCGACGGTGTTCGCATACCACGTGAGCGATCCGCAGCGCTACGGCATCGTGTCGTTGGACAAGACCGGCAAGGCCACGCATATCGAAGAAAAGCCCGAGAAGCCTCGGTCCAATTATGCCGTGACTGGGCTGTACTTTTACGACACGGAAGTTGTATCGATCGCCAAGAATCTGAAGCCGTCGCCGCGCGGCGAACTGGAGATCACGGACGTCAATCGAGAATACCTCAACCGCGGCAAGCTGCGCGTGGAAACCATGGGCCGAGGCACCGCGTGGCTCGATACCGGCACGCACGATTCACTGATTGAAGCCGGCACGTTTGTCAGCGTGCTGGAAACTCGCCAAGGCTTGAAGGTCGCCTGCCCCGAGGAGATCGCCTTGAGAATGGGCTACATCGATGTCGACCAAGTACGAAAACTCGCCGAACCACTCAAGAACAACAGTTATGGCCAATACCTGCTGCACCTGCTTGAAACGTGGTAGAGCCGGATGTCGAAAAGTCGCTCACAGCAGCCGTTTGGCAATCTGCCGAGCCGTCACCGATAGCGGTAGCTCGTCGAGGCTCGATGCTTCGACCCATCTCGAATTGACCGATGCGGAAACGGTTTGTTCCAGTGTCGTACCTTCAAACGCCAGTAGACGAATTCGATAGCGCGTGACCGAATGTTCCAGCACCACGAAGCTCGGCGACACTTCGATGTTCAACCCGGTCAACGCGGCGATGCGTGACTGCACGTCCTTCACGACCGATGCCGGCGGCGGATCTTGCGGCTTATCGTCCACGCCGAGATCGACTCGCGCGAAATCCCACAATCCGGCCCAGCGCTCGCCGTCAGCGTACTGCCGCACCAACACGCGACCGTTGTTCCGAACGACCACCGCGGCCATCAACAACCGCGTGATCTTGGCCCGCTTGGCGAGTCGCGGGATCGAGTCTTGCGTCCCATTGGCGAACGCCAAGCACGAGCCCTTCGCCGGACATGCTTCGCAGTTCGGATCCTTCGGCGTACACACGGTGGCTCCAAGATCGATGAGCGCTTGGTTGAATCGCCCCGGACGCGCCTTCGGCAGGACCTGCTCCGCGAAGGCCCACAACACGCGTTGCCCGGCCGTACCGCGCGGATCGCCATCGTATCCCAACAGCCGAGCGTAAAGTCTCAACGTGTTGGCTTCGACGATTGGTGCGGGCCGATCGAACGCGAACGACACAATGGCACCCGCCGTATATCGCCCGATGCCCGGCAGGGTCCGCAGCGACTCGACGTCCTCGGGAAATCGACCGTTGAAGTCGGTCACGATTCGTTTCGCCGCCTTGGCGAGGTTTCGAGCACGACTGTAGTATCCCAAGCCTTCCCAAAGTCGCAGCACATCTTCTTCAGAGGCTTCCGCAAGCGCATGCACCGTCGGAAAGCGGTCGACGAATCGTTCGAAGTAGGGCTTCACGGCAGCCACGGTGGTCTGTTGCAACATGATCTCGCTAATCCACACGCGATAGGGATCGGCTGCGGCTCGCCAGGGAAGATCGCGACCGTGACGGTCGTACCAACGCAGCAGACTTCGTCGAAAGCGAGTCTTCCACGCGCCGTCGATTCGTTCGAGTTCATCCATGTCGAGGGATTCCATGTCCGGTGATGCAACGTCCGAGTTGTCCTTGAAGATTCGCGGCTATCAAGCGGGCGACCTGCCGATCATTCGCCGCATCACGGCGGACGCGTTTGACGGTGTCTCGATCGACCAGAGGATCGAGCAGCGTTACGGATTGATCAACGGTCACGATTGGAAATGGCGAAAAGCGCGTCATGTCGATGCCGATGTCGCGTTTGATCCCGACAGCGTGTTCATCGCGGAAGTCGACGGCCAAATCGTGGGCGTGATCAGCACGCGAGTCGACTTGGATGCCGGCATTGGGATGATCCCCAACATCGCGTTCCTGCCGGACTATCGCGGCCGGGGACTCGGTCGAAAACTGATCGAATTCGCACTAGCACGCTTTCGTAAACTCGGACTGACGCACGCCCGCATCGAAACGCTGGCTCACAACGACGTCGGCAATCATCTCTACGAGTCGATCGGCTTTCAGGAAGTCGTGCGGCAAATTCACTTCGCGCTGGAACTCTGACGACGCGTGCGGCGTGGAACTGCCGTAGGATGGGAATTCCCGCCCCCACTCGGCCGACTGTACACGAACGTCGCACTATCGACGTTACGTTTGTGGTCGATTGCTCATCGAATCGAATCTTAGTTTCTGTCGGTGAGGACGCCAAAGAGTAGAAGTAGACTATGGAGACGTGCTGGATCCCCAGAGTGAACTACCTGCGCGATGACGACCGCTGGGACTTCGCGGAGTTCACCGATGTTTATGAGATCGAAGCGGACTTCGAGCAGAAGTGGAAGACAAGTTCAACGAGATGATTGCGATCGCGGGGAAAACGTAATGCTTGAATTCAATGCTCGACATCACATGGAGAAGGCGATTGAGGTCATGCGTCAGTCAGTCGCGGAGCCGCGTCAAGATGGAAAAGTCGCTCCCAAGGTTGGTGCCGTTTTGCTGGACATCGGTGACGACATTCCTTCTCACGGGCGGATAACGCAGGCATATCGTGGAGAACTGAGGGACGGAGATCATGCAGAATTCACACTGCTGGAGCGAAAGAACCGCGACAGGAAGCTCGACAACTGCGTTCTCTTTAAGACGCTCGAACCGTGTGCTCCGAAAGCTCGCAAGCCTCCGAAGCTGGGCTGCGCCGAGCGGATCGTGCTTGCGAGGATCAAAGAAGCCTGGATTGGAATTGAGGACCCGGATCCGACGGTGGACCGCAAGGGTATTAAGTATCTTCAGGAGAAAGGCGTGAAGGTGCGGATGTTCGACCGGGACCTTCAGGAAATCATCCGTGAAGAGAACAGCGAGTTCATAGAGCAGGCCCTCGAACGAGCGGCTGCCATCGAGGATGAAACCCGTGAAGTCTCCTTGTCTGCACTCGAGGCACCGGCTGAAAATGTGCAGGTGAGAGACCTGTCGCAGCCCGCGCTGCAGGAGTATCGCTCGCGAGCCCGCATTGCAGACAAAGTTACCTCTGACGAATTCCGGCGGCGGTTGGTGCGGCAAGGCCTGCTGGAATCTGACGGTACGCAGTTTGTCCCAACCGGATTTGGCTCATTGCTGTTCGGCAAAGAGCCTCGGACGGCGATGCCGCAAGAGGGACTGCTGGCGACGATTCACTATCCCGACGGAACAGAAGAAGTCCAGGACTTTGACGGCCCGCAGGTACTTGTTCCTGGCGAAGTCCTGCAGTGGCTGGAGGGCAAACTGCCGAACGTCATTGATCGTTCGCAAGCGGTACGCGCCCGAACGTCTGGTGTGTTCTTTTCTCTAATTCGAGAAGGGATAGTCAACGCGCTGGTTCATCGAGACTACGACATCACTGGTGCCAAGTGTCAACTCGTTATCTCGAAGGACAAAGTGGAGATTCGCAGTCCCGGTCTGCCGGTCGAGCCCATCACGCTGGAGCAGATGCAGGCGCTTGACGCGCCTATGCTCAGCCGCAATCCGGTCCTTCACTATGTCTTCGCCAAAATGGGTCTGGCGGAAGAACGGGGGCTTGGATTGAAGTCCATGCGCCAGCGCTCGCAGGAGGCTGGGCTGCCCTTGCCGAGGTACTCATGGGAAGCCCCGTATCTGGTGTTGAGATTGCTGCCTGACGTGCAGGCGACGACGACGACGACGCTGCCCCCCCCGATTCAGACCGAATTGAGCGAGAGCGAACGAGCGGGCTGGCAATGGCTTTCGACCCGGGGACAGGCAAAGTCCAGTGATTATGCAGAGGCAATGGGGATTGACGCTCGGACGGCCAGGAGGCATTTGAACAGGTTTGTGGGATTCGGCCTTGTCCGAAAGTCAGGCTCTGCAAGATCAACCGTCTACGAACCGATGTGACCATTTTAAGACTGTTGTGGATTGAGATTATGCGGACAAGTATCCGGATATTGCGTCCGGATTCTCTCGAAAAAACGGAACAAACCAGAATCCGGACATCCATCCGGACATTGCGTCCGGATTCTCTCAGAGACTACTTGACGGTCCCGAATCCGGACACGACACCGCCTCCACCGCAGACAAGACTGGCGCCGAATGCAGAAACTGATGGCAAAGAAGCCTGCAACTAAAAAACATTTACGAAGTAGACGAATTGTCCCGCGAGGCAACCGCCAAGGAAAACTTGACAATTCAAACCGAGGGGCAGCGGCAGGTCTCCCGAACCGTCGAACGCTACAGCCTCGATGCCATTATTGCGGCGGGTTACCGGGT
>JAQBZS010000931.1 GCA_027622115.1 Planctomycetota bacterium
GTTTGTGGACATCTCGCGGTCGAACTTCCAAGAACTGTTAAGACACGTTTTCACTCCTCAAACGCGCGTGCCTACGGCGTGCGGTTAAACGAGACGTCGTGTGGGAACTTGTGCTGCGAATGCAGCGGGAATGCGTGCGAGCATGCGCTGGAACTATAGGTCAGCCAATGCTGTTGCGTGGCGACGATTGCACGTTGCGGGAATTCATCGACCGAGCGCTGTCTTTAGGCATCGCTTTAGTCGACGAGCACCGGAGAGCGCGGTTGCGATGGTCTTGCCGATCGTACCCGAAATATAGATCCCCGATCTCAAGGCGACGCGGTCCGGCCATAGATTGTTTAAGTAGGAATCGGCCGTTGAACAACTGTCGCAGTCCGTGATGTCGGGGAAATCGCTGACCAGTCTCTGGACCATTTCGAGTTCACATTGGATGCCGGGTCCGGCGTCGGCGAACGCGGGGTTCCAGCCGATCTTGAAAGCGAATGCGGTCGACCCACCCAATAGATTGACCGAACTGCAGATCCCTTCGTGATTCACCGAAAGTTCGGCAAACAGTACGCGGCGCTGGGATGCAAAACCGTGAATCATCTCTTCGAAAAACGCTGAGTCAGCGGCATTGGAACCGATGGCGGAATTCTGTTCGCCTTTCCATCCCATCGCTTCCAGCCGCTTGAATGTGGTGATGCACTGCATGACGTCGATTGGTCGTTTAAGTTCGAAGCCGACAGTCCCGGCGGATTCAAGCCGCTTGCGACTTCGGCGCAAGGATTTGCGGCGCGACTTCGAGAACTGCGAATAGAAGTCTCTCGGCAGGTCCGTTAGACGAATCGCCGCGCGATCCCATGTGCGATCCGGGAACCATTTCAGACCTGCGGCATCAGCGCAGTGATCAAGCAAGCGATGCAGTTCCGACCCCTGCGACGCGATTGGTAACTCAAGTCCCGAGTGCTTCGCGGTGAGATGCCGAAGCAGGAGTTCCACCGCGTGCCGAGCAGCGGGTTGAACCATGAGCCCCGTGAGAAATGTATGTTGGCTACGGTAAAGACGGGCACACTTAGCCGGCAGCAATTTGTGACCTCGGCAACTTTCGACGACTGCGAGTGCATGGAGTTCATGCGGCGGGTCGACGGATTCGACAACGACGACGCGATCCGGTCCGCCGAGATGTCGGTATGCGGGAATGACGAAGTGCCGAGATAAGAACGGATTCGACTCGATCGATTCGTCTTCGAGCGCGTCCCATCGCTTTGCGAGCCCAGTGTCTTCAACGGGATATTCGCGGAGGACCAATTCAGGAACTGAACGTGGCGGCGGATTCCGCGATGCGTGGTTTGAGTCGATTGTGCATCGCGGCTGTTCCCGTGCTTCGATCGTTCCAAGTGCCGTCATCGCCCTGCCATTGATCACGAGTTGAGGGAAGAATGCCGATTCGTTGAATGGCCTTGGAACGGTGTTCAATATCTTTGCCGCCGATTCGCACCGAGACCGTGTGGCCGAGCGAGCGATAGCCGACTCGCAAGCACGCACGCTGCGAGGGCCAATTGATCCAGTTCACAATCGTCAGAAATCGATTCACGTTGAATTGGTCGAAGTGATCCAGGGCCGCCCGTTTGATGCTTGCCTGGAGGCCCATGCCTCGGAATTCCGGCAACGTGAACGCTTTGAAAGTGTAGGCCATGTTTTCCGGCAGACGCAGATCGTGCGGAAAACGAGTGAACCAACCGTAGGCGGCAAGTTCCCGATCTTGGAACGCGCCGAAGCAGATGTCTCGTCGCGAGTCGCGTTGGTCGAGAAAGTCGTGGTCCAAGTCGTGCCGCGTGCCGGCATGCTCGGCAATTTCGCGATGGCCGATCACACGGAAGCTCAATGCGGTATCGACGTTGTCTCGAGGTGGGCGAACGCGGTCGCGGTGGAGTAGTAAGTATTGTTCGACTTCTAATTTCGCGATCCGCGCGCCGATTCTGGCCACCCACCACTGAAGATAGCGACTCAACCCAAAACGGCTACGAAACTCTTCAAGCGTGTCAGTTCCGTACAACCGCCGCAGTTCTTTCTGTCGGCTTTGGTTCGCAAGCACTCGATGCCCTCTGCAATGGTATTGGCCCGGTTGCAGTGAGCGATGGCTCCAAATCCGTGGAATGCGAGTATTCCACGGGGTGACGAACGAACGAAATCCCCAATGCTTTCGCGGATTTCGGAGTCAACGCAACACGTCGACTGCCCCACGCGAAGCTGGCCACGTTTCCCAACGTGCGATACCCAAGACGGGCACAGCTTCGCAGCGAGGGCCAGTTCGTCCAATTGACGTCGGAGACCAACGCACCGATCCCACGATCGGCGAGTGCCAACAATGCACGTCCCATGCCGATCCCGTGAAGTCGGCGGCCTCGGAAGTCCGGATGTGTGAATCCGTTGTACATATAGGCTTTGTCTTGCGGGTACGACATCACCAAGCCGTAGTCATCGACAGGGACTTCCTTTTCGAGTGCATACCAACCGTAACCCGCTAGACGACCGTCAATGATCGCCGCGAAGCAGTGGTCGATCCCGACATGGGCCTTGGCAACGTCGCTTTCCAACAAATCGTTACTCGGGTCAAGCGAGAACTCTTCGACTTCACTCGGTTCCAGGAAGCGAAATTCCGTGTCGTCTGAAGTCTCGACCGAGAATTTGAAGTCACGCGGTTCGATCGTCACGATCGAAGTGATCTCAAGGTTGCAGAGTCGACCGGCAGCGAGATAAGTGGTCCACTGCAATACGGCCAGAGAACCGTATTGCTTGCGGATTTCCGCGACTCGCGTGGCCTTGTGTTTGATTCGTGAAATGATGGACATCGTGACCTGTCGAAGAGTTGAGGGAACCGAGCGAAGAGTGCGTCGTGCGGACCACCAGTTACCGTCTTAAAGTTGAATCAAACTACCGCCCCAGGCCAGTCCCGCTCCGAAGCCCACGAGCATGACGTAATCGCCGCGGGACGCGCGACCGCTTCGCAGTGCTTCGTCGAGTGCCAGGGGAATGCTGCCTGCGAGAGTATTGCCGTATCGATCGATATTGACGGCCACGCGTTCCATCGGAATGCCGAGTTCAGCGGCCGCACAGCGAATGATGTTGGTGTTGGCTTGATGCGGAACCAGCAGTTTGATGTCTTCGATGCGGACTCGCGCTTTGCCGCACAGTGAACGTACTGTCTGGGGAAGAACGTGCGTCGCGAAATCCCAAATGGCTTTTCCATCCATGGTCATGGTGCCGCCGACCGGGACGTTGAGTGATTCGATATTGCCACGTGAATGAAGCCGTGATGCCAAAACGCGACCTGATCCCTCGGAACTCAAGACCACGGCACCGGCACCATCGCCAAAGAACACGGATGTGGTGCGGTCGGTGGGATCGACCAGGCGGCTGCCGATGTCCACACCCACGACGACGGCCGTATCGGTGTTGGTTTGCAAGCAGCGCACGGCCACGTCGAAGGCATAGACGAATCCCGCGCAGGCGTTGACGATGTCGAATGCCATCCCGG
>JAQBZS010000932.1 GCA_027622115.1 Planctomycetota bacterium
TTTGGATTCGGTTTGCGCCGACGGTTAGAACGCATCGACTGAACGAGAACTTTCCGGAGAGCTGAACGAGAGTCGGGAACGGAATTCGGAAAACCAAAAAAGTCCAAAGCGGTACCGGGCTACCGCACTCCATAAAGTCCAAAGTGGCGATCTCTAATTAGATAGTCTCTACGGATTGCAACTCAACAAGACAGACGACACTCTATCTCTATCGTCCACCGTGCGTGCATCGACAAAACTTGTTATCAGATCCTGCCTGGGAATTGAATTCCGCGCCTGCCGGTGAAAAGTCGGCCTTCGCTGCGACCGAATTCCTCAACCGACTTGGAGACGGCTGCATGACACCTCGCCCGTTGGGTGCGCGATGCCCGGAATGCAACGAAGAGTTGACGTACGAAGGGCCGGAAATGATCGCTCAGATCGTACGGCTGCGGGCGCCTCGGCAGGGCTGTTTTGTGCGATGCCCCCATTGCGGCATGCCACAAGTCGTTCGTGAAGAACATTTCCGACCGCGTGATGACGCCGCATCCGACGACCCTGACGCTGGATAATTCACTCGTTGCTGAAAGCTATCTGAAAAGGGGTCTGACCCTTTGGAGGCCTCGCTAAACCCCGGCTAAAACTGAGGCCGGAGAGGGTCAGACCCCTTGTTTCAGATAGCTTCTAAATCGCTCAGCCGTCCAGTCGTCCCAACCGACCGGTGCTGTCGCCAATTCCGTCGAGCTTCGCGCCGACGCGGTCACACATCGACAGGAACAGATTGTTCATCGGCGTATCCTTGGGGAACACCAGATGGCGACCGGTCTTCATCGTGCCGCCGCCTTTACCGGCGACCACGATCGGCAAGTCATGATGCGAATGCCGATTCGCATCCGCGATTCCGCTGCCGTACAGAATCATCGAATTGTCCAGCAGCGTACGATCGCCTTCTTTCACCGCCTTCAGCTTGTCGAGGAAATACGCGAATTGCTCGGCCAGGTAGACGTCGATTTTCGTCAAGTCTTCCATCTTGTTCTTGTCATTGCCGTGATGTGACAGACTATGCCAGCCTTGCTTCACATCGACTTCTCGGTATGCGCGATTGTCTCCGGCATTGGCCAACATGAACGTGGACACGCGGGTGGAGTCCGATTGAAACGCGAGCACCATCAAGTCGTACATCAGACGAATGTGCTCTTTGTGCTCGGATGGAATCCCCGTCGGCTTCGTGAATTCGGGGATTTCCGGTCGCTCGGCGGACGCTTTTGCAATTCGCTGCTCGATTTCACGCACGCTGGTGAAGTATTCGTCGATCTTGCTGCGATCCGTTTTTCCAAGCGTTTTCTTCAGCCGTTGCGCATCGCCAGCCACGAGGTCCAAAATGCTCTTGCGATACAGATCACGTTTGCGGCGTTCGGCCTCGGCGACTTGATTGTTGCCGAACAGACGCTCGAACGCGTGCTTGGGATTGATCTCTTTCGCCATCGGCTGCGAAGGCGTTTTCCACGAGATATTCGAGGAATACGCACAACTGTAGCCCGAGTCACAATTGCCCGCGTTTCTTCCGCGGTCGATTCCGAGTTCCAAGGACGGCAACCGCGTCTGCTCACCGATGACTTTCGCCGCAGCCTGATCCACCGAGACGCCGACCTGAATGTTGGCACCCGAAGTCTTGCGAGGTTGAGCACCGGTCAGAAACGACGCCGCACAGCGAGCATGGTCGCCGGCTCCATCACCGTTGGCTCGGCCATGATGCTGCGCCAGGCCGGTGAACACGTTGATTTCGTTCTTGTGCCGATCCAGTTTCATCAAGGTGCGTGACAGATGCAGCTTTTCACCGTCTTCCTTGACGTTCCAATTCGGCTGGATCGCTCCGTTCGGGAAGAACACGAATGCCATGCGAGTCGGTGCGGTCTTTCCGGACCCCGCAGCTTCAGCATGAGAAGTCTCCATGATTTCCAACAACGGCAGCGCCATCGCGGTGCCAACGCCTTGGATCACGGTCCGACGGTTCAGTTCGAGCTTACTCATCTGGATTGCCTCCATCGCCCCGCCGCATGCGGAACGGTGTACTAAGTACGATTTCGGTCACAAGGGTACTGAAGCGGTAATCGTCGCGTTTCAACTGTTCGACAATCTTATCCACTGCGCATTTGTCGTAGAACTCCAGCCCTCGCCCCAGCGAAAACGTCATCATGCGATCGGTGAGGTAACTGCAAAAATCATCCTGTCGCTTCATTAAGATTCGGACCATCTCGACCGGCCCGTTGAACTTTTCTCCACTCGGCATCACGCCCGACGCATCGACCGTGTGTTTGCCGTCCTTGTCTCGCCATCGGCCGATCGCGTCAAAGTTCTCCAGCCCGAATCCCAATGGGTCGAGCAACTTGTGGCAACTCGCACAGCCGGGGTTGGTTTGATGGATTTCCATCTGTTTCCGCATGCTGGCCCCGGGATTGGCCGACTTGACCTTTTCCAGTTCTGGGATATTCGGTGGCGGCGGTGGTGGAGGCGTTCCCAAAATATTTTCAAGGATCCATTTACCCCGCTTCACCGGCGATGTTCGGGTTGGATCGGATGTGATGGCCAGAATACTCGCATGCGTCAGCACGCCGCTGCGGCGTTTCGTGTCCAACGACACTTTTCGGAATTCGTCGCCCTTCACACCGCCAATTTCGTAGTGCTTCGCCAGCCGCTCGTTGAGAAACGTGAAGTCCGCGTTCAGAAACGACAGCACGCTCAGGTCGTCCTGCATCACGGTCTGAAACAGCATCAACGTCTCGCGGCGCATGTCGGATTTCAGAGCCGCATTCCAGGTGTTGAACACCGTCGGATCCGGCGATACCTCGTCCAGATTGCGAAGGTTGAGCCATTGCACCGCAAACTGATCCACCAACGACTTCGACTTTGGATCCGCCAGCATGCGAGTGACTTGGGCTCGCAGCGTCGTCGGATTGTTGAGTTCGCCTCGCGACGCAATGTCCAACAGCGTGTCATCCGGCGTACTGCTCCACAGGAAGTACGACAATCGACTTGCCCATTCGTAATCGTTGATTTCATGCCGTGCCGCTGGGTCGTCCGGCTTCTTGTCGCTTTCGACTCGAAACACGAAGTGCGGTGACACCAAGATCGCCTGCACGCCGATTTCGATCGCGTGTTCATACGTGTCGCCTTGCTGCATGACGATTTCGACGAGATCGACCAAGGGTGCGACTTCTTCATCCTTCACCGCTCGCCGAAATGCTCGGGAGGCGAACGCTCGCAAGACCTTGTCGGCGGCCCGTCGCGGCGACTCGCCGTCTTTCGGTCGAGCCGTGATGATTCGCATGTGAGATTCCGGCAACTTCGCCGCCACACCGTTCGTCGGTCCCTCGACTTCGATGTACCCCACGTGCAGATTGCGGTCGCCGCGGAGTTTCGGATCCTTGGCGGCCGGTTGGTAGTAGTCGTTATTAAACGCGCCGGCCACGCGGGGTGAAATCGGCCCATTCGATGGTTTATGCGGCGATTTTGGGGGTGTGTGCTTCGCAAGCGGTTTT
>JAQBZS010000933.1 GCA_027622115.1 Planctomycetota bacterium
TACGGCCGGTTGGGCAATGCGTCCGGTACTCCGAACGGTGCGGTGTGCCTGATCGAACGGACCGAGGACGACTTGTTGAGCACGCCGGCCGTCAGCGTTGGTGGGAACGGGAACTACGTCGTCACCTGGACGGCCGCCAGCCGGCAGGCGACCAATGTTTATGCGGTGATCCTCGATTCAAGCGGCAATCCCGTGCCGACCGGTCGCAATCAGTACGTCGCCGGTGAAGTGCGAGGCATGCTGTTTCTGGATCTGAACGGCAACGGGATTCAGGACGTCGGCGAGGGACCCGCGAACGGTGTCAGCGTCTTGCTCGATGCAAACGGCAACGGCGTGGCTGATGGCGGCGAGCAGTCGGTCACCACGCTGGCCGATGGTTCGTACCGTTTCACCGGCGTGGCCGTTGGGGTGTACGACGTGATTCCGCCGGCCGGAGTGGCCGGTGCTCGGAGCTTGGTCGACACATTCACCCGGGTGGATTCCACCGATGTGGGAGCGGACTGGACGGAACTTCGCGGCGACCTTCGAGTCGAAGGCAACCAATTGCGAGCGGCGGCCAATACGACGTCCATGATGGTTCACAACAACTTTACGGCGACCGATCAAAGCGTTGAGTTTGATCTCGACTACAACGCGTCCGCCGGTTCAAGAACCGTCTATGGAATCGTATATCTCGCCTATGCCGGAGCGGACGACTTTCTCGAAGTCCAGATTCGGGACAACGCGCGAGACGGCAACTTTGACCTCATCGCTTTCAATCGCACGAGCGGATCGGATACTTGGCCACGGATGACGGGCGGATCGAGTCACGAGTTTGGTGCCGAACACGAGGCCGTTACGCCGTTCACGTCGGCTCATGTCCGAGTGGTTTACGACAGTGTGTCGCGAACCGTCACTATCGGACTCGACACGGATTCCGACGGCGATTACGACCAAGTCGTGACTCGCGGTGGTGTGGTCGCGACAGACTTGGGGACACGGATTGCGATCGGCGGCTACAACGATCCCGTGATCGACAATGTCTCGGCCGACGGCATTGTCGGCGTCATTCCTCCAAGCAACACGCTGTCGGGCGAGGAATTCGCGGTCGACGCGTCGTTGGATTTTCGGCAGTACACCCCGAGCATTGACGCGAATGCGTCCGGTGCGTTCGTCGTGGGATACGCGTCGTCGGACGGCTCGGACGTGTACTTCAAAACGTTTTCCGCGGCGGGTGCGGAATTGATTGGACCGGTGCGAGCGAACTCGTATACGACCGGCGATCAAGAGCGACCGAGCGTGGGGTTGAAGGACAACGGCGAAGTCATCGCGGTGTGGTCCAGCGACGGTCAAGAGGGCAGCAACCGCGAGATTTACTCGCGGCAGTTCTTCCCGGGCGGGCAGGCGGCGACTCCGGAAATCCGTGTGAATGCATACACGGCGGATGACCAGAAGTATCCGGACATGTCGCTGAACGACGGTCGCGCGGGCGTCGTCTGGGTCAGCGATGACCAAGACGACACGGTCGAGAGCATCTACGGACGGTTCCTCGACTTTCCAACCGCGACGCCGCGACCGTTCGTCCGAGTTACGGAATCGCAGGGGACGGCGAACGACAACATCATCGCATTCAGCTCCACGACACATGGTTCCGCCGCGCCGACGGCCGTGGTGCGATTGTGGAATACCGGTACGGCAACACTCACGGGGACGGCGTCGATCACGGGCAACGGAGCTACCGGGTATTCGTTTGACGGTTCGGGCAGCATCAGCCTGGCGGCGGGCGGGTTTCGTGATTTCACAATCACGCTGGCCACCGGAAACCGTGGGTCGTTCGAGGCCGTGTTTTCGATGACTCACAATGCCGGCGGCAGCCCCGCGGTGGTGTCGCTGTCTGGAGCGATCGTCCCCAACACGGATGCTTATGAAAACAACAACACGCGGGCGTTGGCCGTCGATCTGGCCATGATTACGACCAGTCGACTGGTGTCGGCACTGACGCTGCATGACGGAACGGACGAGGATTGGTTTCAGTTCCAGGTACCGGGCACGGGGCGCGTTTCGGTCGGCGTCGATCACACGCACGCGGAAGGCGATTTGAATTTCGTAGTGCTGGACCGCAACGACGGTCTTGGCGGAGCCGCGACTTCAATCAGCGACAACGAATCCGCAGGCATCAACGTCGTCGCCAATCAGACGTATTACGTACAAGTATTCAGTCAAGGTGACGCGGCGAATGCGTACTCGCTGACCATCGCCCGCATCAATCAGCCGGTGAGCGTCACTCTGTCGAACACGGTGACGTTGATCATGGAAAACTCGGACACCAGCACTCGCGTGAAAGTTGCCGACGTGGTGGTTGCGGACGACGGGTTGGGGACGAACTCGTTAACGTTGGCGGGTACGCACGCGGCAATGTTCGAATTGGACGCTGGTGTGCTGTACCTGAAGCAGAACACCGTGCTCGATACCGAATCGCTCGCCCGCTTGGATGTGCGAGTCGATGTGGATGACTCGTCGCTGGTCGGTGACCCGGATGACTCGGTGTCGCTGTCGATCGACGTGGGTAACGTGCGCGAATTCGTCATCGTGGAAAGCAGTTCATCAACGGCTGTGGGCGAGGACTTGTCGACGGACTCGTTTACCGTCGTGCTCGATACGCAGCCGACGTCGGATGTGGTGTTCAATGTGAGCAGCGGCGACATGGGTGAAGCGACGGTTTCGCCGGTGCAGTTGACGTTTACTCCAGCCGACTGGGATGCACCGCAAGTTGTCACCTTGACCGGAGTGAACGACTTCGTCATCGACGGCGAGCAGACTTCCTTGGTGACGGTGTCCGTTGTGGATGCTGCCAGTGATGACGACTTCGACGACATGCCCGACCAGACGGTCAACGTCACGACGGCGGATGATGATGTGGCCGGTTTCATGACCACGTTGAGCGACGGCACGACCACCGTGATCGAAAGCGGCACCAGCGACACGTTTGATGTCGTGCTCGATGTCCAACCGGATTCGGACGTCGTGCTTAGTGTATCGAGCGGCGATACCGGCGAAGCCACCGTCAGTCCGGCAACGCTGACCTTTACGTCGGCGAACTGGAACGTCGCACAAACGGTGACCATCACCGGCGAGGACGACGACATCATCGACGGCGAGCAAACGACGGTCGTGACAGTGGCTGTTGTCGTCGCCGCGAGTGATGACAAGTTCGATGCCGTGGCCACTCAAGACGTGAGCGTCACGACGGCGGATGATGACGTGGCCGGTTTCACGATTACGGAATCAGGCGGCACGTCCGTGATCGAAAGCGGCACGAGCGACACGTTTGATGTCGTGCTCGATGTCCAACCGGATTCGGACGTCGTGCTCAGCGTATCGAGCGGCGACACCGGCGAAGCCACCGTCAGTCCGGCAACGCTGACCTTTACGTCGGCGAACTGGAACGTCGCGCAAACCGTGGCCGTCACCGGCGAGGACGACGACATCATCGACGGCGAGCAAACGACGGTCGTGACAGTGGCTGTTGTCGTCG
>JAQBZS010000934.1 GCA_027622115.1 Planctomycetota bacterium
AGCATTCTCGTGGACGACCCGGTTCTGAACAAAAGCCAGATCATCCGCTACAACCGCATTCGGAATGTCATGGGAGTCGTTCCCCACGCCACGGCGACCCACGACCCGGTCGGCACGCCCAGCCAGGATCGCATCAAGCGCCCCTATTTCACCTGGGGAATCTACTTCGACAATTCGCTGCGGCGAGTGCAGGTGTACGGCAACCTGTGCGCGGGGAATGTCTGGGGTGGCGTGTTTCTGGGCGGTGGCTATGCGGAGCCCGAAGACTGCCTGGTCGAAAACAACATCTTCGTCGACAGCAGCGTCTATCAGTACGACGCCAGCATGAATGCCAACTCGCGAGGCAATGTGTTTCAGCGGAACATCGTCTCCTTTTAGCAGCCCGACGCGTCATTGCTGCGTGTTACTTCCCGCGAGGGGATCCAGAAATTGGACGACAATCTGTATTTCCATCAGGGTGGTGTTGCACTAACGGTCTCGGGATTCGAAGACGGCTCGTTCGAGAAGTGGCGTGCTGTCGGCTTCGACAAAAATTCGATTATCGCTGACCCGATGTTCGTCGACCCCGCCCATGGCGACTACAATCTCAAGCTCGAGTCCCCGGCCTGGAAGCTCGGCTTCAAACCGATTCCGTTCGAGAAAATCGGGATCGTGAAATAGGATTCTTGGACTGCGGCAGCCTGCTGCCCGAAGATGACGGGAGCAGCCGAAACAGACTGGAGTGATAGTTGTCCAACAGCAGGCTGTTGGACGAAAAGCGGCAGCAGGCTGCCGCAGTCCACGGAAAGAGAGAAAATGACCGATCGACCGATCGCCGGATTCATCAACGGACTGTGGACCATCCCGACAGACGCCGCGTGCAGCGACGTCATGAATCCCTCCACGGGTGCAGTCATCGGAATTCTTCCTCATGGCGGGGCGCGCGATGTGGAGTTGGCAGTCGAAGCGGCCAGCCGGGCTTTTATCGACTGGTCTGCGAGACCCGTCAGCGATCGCGCAAAGATTCTGCATCGCTATCGAATGATCCTCGCAGAACACCAGGAGGAACTGAGTCGTCTGATCTGTCTGGAAAACGGCAAGACGCTGGAGGAGGCACGGGGCGATGTGCTTCGTGGAATGGAGGTCGTGGAGTTCGCCTGCAATATTCCGCATTTGTTGAAAGGCGAAAGTCTGCCACAAGTGGCTGAGGAAATCGATGGCATCACGACCCGTGAACCGATTGGGGTGTGCGCCGGGGTTACGCCCTTTAACTTCCCCGTGATGGTGCCCATGTGGATGTTTCCGCTGGCCATCGCCTGCGGCAATACGTTTATTCTCAAGCCAAGCGAGAAAGTTCCGTTGTCCGCGAATCGTCTGGCGGAACTCTTCCTGGAAGCCGGTTTGCCGGACGGAGTATTTAATGTTGTGCATGGCAGTCGGGACGTCGTCGATGCGTTGTGCACGCATCCGGGAATTCGCGCGGTGAGTTTCGTCGGCTCGACACGCGTAGCGAAGCAGGTTTACGAGACGGCCACGCGCCACGGCAAACGAGTTCAGGCGGCCGGCGGAGCGAAGAACGTCCTGCTGGTCATGCCGGACGCTGATCTGGATTCTACAACACGCGCGGTGATGGGTTCGGCATTCGGGTGCGCCGGCCAGCGGTGCATGGCGGGGTCTTTGCTGATGGGAATCGGTTCGGCCGCCGATGCGATGCGTGAGCGAGTCTGCGGTGCACTGGATGTGCTCAAGCTGGGGAATCCGCTGGAAGAGGATGGCGTTGGCATGGGGCCCGTGATCGACGGAGATTCGCGAGATCGCCTGCGGACGATTCTCGAGAGTGTCTCACAGGACAAGACGCAACAAGTCGTGCGCGGTCGATGCCCTGAGCCAGACATCGGCTATTTCCTGAAGCCGGCGCTCGTGGACAACGTCCGGCCGGAACAGCCGTTATTTCAGCAGGAGGCGTTCGGACCGATCCTCTCCCTGGTGCGACCGACGTCACTGGACGAGGCGATCGCGTGGATGAACCGCTTGCCCTATGGAAACGGCGCCACGATCTTCACCAGCAGCGGTGCCGCCGCTCGGGACTTCAGTCGACGGATTCATTGCGGGATGGTCGGAGTCAACGTCGGCGTGCCGGCACCCATGGCGATTTTCCCCTTCAGCGGTTGGGGCGAATCGTTCTTCGGCGATCTCCATGTGCAGGGAATGGAGGGCGTTTACTTCTATACGCGGCAGAAAGTCATTCTGTCGCGCTGGGATCGTGGTTATATCCGGAAACAAGGCTGGTAACGGCAAAGGACGTGGACATGCTGTCTCAGATGAACTTGCCGTCAACGATTATCCTCGGGGGCGGTGCGAGTCGGGAACTGGTTCCCCAACTGCAGCGGCTCAGCGCGCAGCGAGTGTTGGTCGTGAGCGACAGCTTTCTCCAGAAGACCGGCGTTGTCGGGCGAATTCTTAGCGAACTCGAAACGGCGGGCATCAAGGCCTCGGTCTACGCGGGAGTTCAGCCGGACCCTACGGTCGCCAATGTGATGGAAGGATGGGATCTGCTTCGGACGTGTCAGGCAGAGGTCGTGATTGCGCTCGGTGGAGGCAGCCCGATTGATGCGGCGAAGGTCATCGCCGTGCTCGCTGCCAATCCGTCGCCGGTACGACAGTACGAAGGCTACCACCGCATCCCGCGCCCTGGTTTGCCGCTGGTCGCCATTCCCACGACGGCAGGCACCGGCAGCGAAATGACCAGAGTGGCGGTCATCACCGATACCGAACGCGATGTGAAAATGATGCTGCTCGATGCGCATCTCGTCCCGCGGATCGCACTCGTCGATTATGAGTTGACGTTGACGATGCCCGCCTCACTCACGGCGCATGTCGGCGTCGATACGCTCACTCACGGGATTGAAGCCTACATCTCGCGGCGCGCGAATTCGCTGACCGACCCTTTGGCGTTATCCTGCGTGGAACTGGTCTCGCGGAATCTGTTGACGGCGTTTGCTGAGCCCAATCACTGCGCCGCTCGCGAAGCCATGATGACGGCTGCCAGCCTGGGGGGCATGGCGTTTGCCAACAGCAGCGTCTGTCTGGTGCATGGGATGAGTCGGCCGCTGGGAGCCCTGTACCACGTCCCGCACGGGTTGTCGAATGCCGTGCTACTTCCGACGGTGACGCGGTTTTCTTTACCAGGCGCTCCGGAACGATATGCCGAACTGGCTCGCCGCATGAGGCTGGCAGGCGCGGATGATTCGATCGAGACAGCGGGTGACGCCCTGAATCTGTTTCTCCTCGAACTGAACCGCAAGTTGGGGATTGGCCGTCTGCGTGACGTCGTTTCGGTCGACTGGCCGACGTTTTCCTCACGGATGGACGCCATGGCCGAGGCGGCCCTGGCCTCGGGCAGCCCGCAAAATAACCCCCGTGTGCCCACAGCGGATGAAATCAAGCAGCTTTATCGAGAGGCATGGTGACTTGTTCGTGACCGCTTCCGTAAAGTCAGAATCGTTTACCGCCCAGCCGAAGGCGCCGGCTG
>JAQBZS010000935.1 GCA_027622115.1 Planctomycetota bacterium
TTCGCCGAGGTCGGCACGGAATTGCAGTGCAGCGAACTCAAGGGCGCGGTCTTGGAGCGATGGCTGGTGGATACGACGCGAGACGGATTCGACAAGCGGCTGGAACGCCCGGCGGCAGCGTTGCTGGTGGAGTTGGTGGGTTCCGAACTTGGCTTGCTGTCTCAGGAGATCGCCAAGCTGGCATCCTACGTGGGCGAGAAAACCACGATTTCCGCAGACGACGCCCGCAAAGTGGTTGGCGGTTGGAAAGCCGAAACGACGTGGGTCATGCTCGATTCCGTTCGGGACGGGAATACCGGCTTTGCGCTGGACTGCATGGACAAGTTGCTCGTTGCCGGTGAGCACCCACTCAAGTTGTTGGCCGGCATCAGTTTCACGTTTCGCAAGGTGGCACGAGCCGTGGAATTGTCGAGCCAAGGAGTCGGACTGCAAACGGCGTTACGTCAGGCCGGCATGTACCCCGCGAGCATTCCAGCCTTCGAGAAACACCTGCGACGCATGGGGCGTCCCAAGGCCGAGCGGATTCTGGAACACTTGGTGAATACGGACAGCGGCCTCAAGGGAGCCGACCGACTGCCGGAGCGAATGCAGATCGAACGCCTGCTGCTCTTGTTGAGCGGGCGGGTGTGAGCGTCGGGTTGAAAACTTCGGGTTGACGACGGGGTGGGGAGCAGAGCTGTTAGTGGGTCATTTTCGGATTTACTGACATTGCACCAAAGCACAAATGTCTCAGAGTTGCTGCCAAAATGGCCGTGATTTTCCTTGTTGAGGCGACTCTCCGCACGCTCGATGGTCGTATCTGGAGGGTTTGATTCACCTTCGTATTTGCGTGTTTGAAGCGTGTGCCCTACCGTAAACTCAGCAATAGGCATGCGAATGACCTTTACTTCGCCATCAGATCACGTACTTCGCCATCAGATCACGATTTGGCCCACCTTTCGATCAACATTCGTCCCATCCGTCTCATAAGTCCCATGAGTGATGCGTATGTGATTGGCAGGCTGGGCCAATCCGTGATCAAGGCCGGTCGTCCACGTTTTCGAATGGTTGATTCTAGCCCGAGTTGCTTGGCCTTGGCCGATCCCCAACAACGCATGGATTTCCCAACTTCAGGAAGCCCTGAATCTCGGCGCACTGCCCGATCCGTTCTATGCGATGGGCGAACAGCGTTCGGGTGATTCCGGGCCGGACATCCTCGCGCTCAAAGTAAACGTCCCTCTCGAAGAGACATACTTGCGATCGTGGAATGGAGTGGCTCGCCGATGGAAACGCGTTATTGAAGCCGATGACTGAACTCGTCAACTTTTTCAGAGGTGGAGTGTTGAGCGATGGGTCGGTTTGGCGTTACTGGATGCTCCATACATAGCCACGCGAGGTATGCCATGTTTAATCGTTACGCGTTTTTCTTACTGCCACTCCTGATCACGTCGACCCGAGCTCCAGCGGCGGACCTTCGAGCATTTGACGACGTTGCTTCGTATGTTGGGATGAGGTCGGTTTGCTTTACTCCAGATGGTCGATTGTTGGCGACGACGTCGACTCGGCGGGAGACACGTGGACCTCGCAGGACGCCGCATTTCACGTCCAATGTCACATTGTGGGACGTGGAGAACGGCAAGAAAGTCACCACCAGCGAGCTAATCCCTGGATTCCTCTCGGACTTGGAATTTGTGAACGGCGGACAAAAGCTCGTTGGCATTCGAAGCCAAGTATTGGCGGCACCACTGGTTTCATGGAACGTGGCGAAATTGTCCAAAGGGTTGGCTTCACGAAAGTTGCTGTTGTCCGAGGTCGTGCCGATTCCCTCGCCGCCGACCACGACTGCGAACCAGATTGTGATGAACTCGGCGGTTTCGCCGGACGGAAGTCGTTTGGCGGCTGTTGGTGTTTACGGGAACACGGGCAACGTGACTCTCCTGCAAGTGTGGTCCGATGATGGCCCGTCGAAGCAGACAAGGTTGAAACAGCCGTCGGATTTTTATGTCTTGAACCTGTGCTGGTCGTCGGATGGAACCCAAATCCTCTCGCTCATCAACGATGTCGCTCGACGACGAATCATCATCCGGTCAACGGGACAGCGCGACTTTGAGGACGTCCATCGGATCGAGTCGACTGCCGAAAGCGGGTCCATTGGATTAACTGCCGTTCCCAACACCTCGTGGGTGGCCTACCCGGCGACGAAGAGCAGCATCGCCGTCTTCGACCTCAAGAGCGGACAGGAGTTGTTTCAGCTCGCGGATGGAGTGTCGGAGCGTGCCATCATCCGGGCTCTTGCCGCGAGCCCAAACGGTCGGCTGCTGGCCTCAACGTGGTCCGGGGAAACATTGCTGTGGGATATCAAATCTCGTGAGGTCATCGCTCGCGTGCCGGTGTCCGGTGACGATGTTGCGTTCGCTCCCGACGGTCGTTCGTTGGCGATTATTGGAAGCGGGATACATTTGTGGGACTTGTCCCGGCACGCGTCCGGCGAATGAGTATCGAGCCGGATCACTGCTCAGCCTTCGTATTCGACGGCGCTTGTGCCGAACCAAAAGTGTCCGCAAAACCGGCATTCATAATGGTCCAGGTGCGTTTCCCGAGTCGTATGCACCTGCTCTTCGCGATCCGTGTACCCGACGATTTTGAAATCCCGATCGCGATGTTCGTCGCGTCGCGTCACGGTGCCATAGCCTTGTTCCTGCTCAAGCAGCGTCGAATCCGTATGAACTCTGGCCCAGAGCGTTCCGCACGACGGACAACGGTAAGCTTGGCGAAAGTAATGATAGGACTTGCCGCCAATCGCCCAGGCGGCAAACCAAAGTGTCATCACAATGGGATCTTCGGTTCCAAGCATGATGAGTGCGCCGCCCGCCAAAAACACGGCTACCGCGAGGATGAGAAGTATCAACTCGAACGAAGTCAGTCCCGGCTTGGCTGACGTGACGGACTCGTTTGATTGAAGGGCAGCCGTTTGCGCAACGTCCGTGCCGAAGGTCTCATACGTCTCCCACACGGCAAGGCACGCTTCCATTTCAGCAGTGATGGCTTCGATGTGTTGCCGTGCGTCGGCGGCCGGAACGGGTCGAGCGGTTTGCTCCTGCCATTTCTTGATTTGCGATTGCGACGCAGTCAATAAGGCTCGATCAACTGGGGAATTCGTTTTCCAAGAGTCGGACACGCGACCGACACTTGCCACAGCCGCCTGAAACCGATCAATGTGGCTCGTTTCGGTTGATTTCGGCCCACTCGGTGCGGAGTCCGCAGGCGATCGCAACGTGGGGATTCGGATCGTTTCCCGACAATTCGGGCATGTGCGCTTTTGGTCTGCATGCTTGTCGTCCACACGAAGTTTGCGACCACAGTGTGGGCATGGAAATTGGATCATCGGGAACTCCATTGTCGCGGTTATTCCGGCTGAGTCTTAGTTCGAGTTTATCACATTTTGGGCGATCGGGGTCTGGCTTAGGAACAGAGACGAAACAACTTGAACATTGGGTGGCCGGGGTTGGAGCGAGGCACGAGCGAAACCCC
>JAQBZS010000936.1 GCA_027622115.1 Planctomycetota bacterium
CTGCGCTCGAAAACTCGCTTGTTTCAAGCTCGACTCTCGCTTGTTTAAGGCCTAGGTCGCGTTGTTATGAAGAGGGACTTTCCAAGTTGGCTTTGTGAGTGTTGAGGTGGTCAACTCGTGTCTCGCTCCAACCTCCCATGCCGGTTCTACCCGGCGGTCCACGACCACTTCTTGACTCCGTCCCACCAGCCGACGAATTCTTCGGTCAACTGCCCGGCTCCATCGAGAATCGGTGCCTTGACCCACTTGGCGATCGGGAGTCGCTTCTCAGCCGCCTCAAGCAGTACTTCGGCGATCGTCGTGACCGTGCGACGAGCCGCAATGGCTTTGATTTGCGACTTGAGATAATCAGTTCCCTTGAGCCTCGCCAAATCCATTTTGAATGCATCAGCCGCAATTTTCAGTTGCTGCGCATGGACATGATCGCCAATCAACGTCGCGGTTCTTTGTGCTCGTTCGGTGAAACGGATCGAATCCTCCAGGAACTTGATCTGACGTTCGCGATCACTCGGATCGCCTGGATCGGGCGGCGTGATCTCCCCGGAATTCTCGCCTCCGGATTCTCCGTCCCCCCCACCACCAGTTTCGTCATCACCCGCGTCTCCACCGGGACCGCTGCCGACGGGGGAATCGCCGTCACCCGGTGGGACTCCGCAGCTTTCGCCGTCGTTCAGGAGTTCGTCGTATTTCGCGACGACCTCGCCTTTGATTCCGCCTTCTCCGTCGGAACCGCCCCACAGCGTTAACACGCCCAACATGATCATGGCCGCGAACGCCAGAATCATGACGCACTGAATCGTCTCAAAGCCGGACTCGTCGCGATGCAGGGAATTCGACCGCTCATGCGGACCCAGTGATGCGGAAGACGTCATGACGGTGCTCCTGTTGAAGTTGCAAGAATCGAATCTGGAAAGAACAAGTCGCGAGTGTGTTGCACGTGATGATCAAGCCCGAGCTGCGCGACCTCGTCGGCGAATGTCGGCACGACGCCGGTGGCTTCCAGTTGTCCCTGGATGCGACCGGATTGGTCCCGACCGTGAGACTTGAATTCGTAGAGGTTCTGCCAGACGTAGGTGTCGTGATCGTCGAGTCCCAGCGATTCGCTGATGGTTTGCACGCGTCTCGATCCGTCCGGCAGTCGTATGAGTTGCACCACGAGATGCATGGCCGACGCCACCTGCGACCGGGCGACATACAACGGCAGACTGGTGTCGCTCATGAGGCAGAGGGTCTCGAGCCGAGAAGCCGCGTCGCGAGGCGTGTTGGCATGAACGGTCGTCAGCGAACCGGCATGTCCCGAGATCATCGACTGAATCAAGTCCAGTGCTTCGCCGCGACGGACTTCGCCCACGATGATTCGATCCGGTCGCATGCGCAGCGAATCGACGAATAGGTCTCGAATCGTGACGCCGCCTTTGCCGTCGGGTCGTGGTGGTTGAGCCTCCAGATAAACCGTGTGTTTCTGATTGAGCTGCAACTCGGAGCTGTCTTCGATGACGATGATGCGTTCGTCCTCGGGGATCGCGGCCGACATCGCATTCAACATCGACGTCTTGCCGGTGCCGGTGCCGCCGGACACGACGATGTTCTTGTGCAGCATGACCGCGAGCCGGAGAAACTCGGCCGCCTCCGCTGTCAGCGAGCCGCGTTCGATCAAGGAATCCAGCCGGAAACTCGACTGCTGAAACTTGCGGATCGTCAAGCACGTGCCGCGTCGCGACGCCGGTGCAACGACGACGTGTACGCGAGACTTGTCCGGCAGGCGAGCGTCCATGCTGTGATGGTTTTCGTCGATTTGCCGATTCACGAATTCCGCGATGTTCTGGACCGCGGCCATCAACGCGGCGTTGTCCGGGAACTTGCAGTCCGACTGATGGATGATGCCGTGCCGCTCGAAGTACACGGTGTTCGGCCCGATCACCATGACTTCGGTGACCTCGTCGTCGTCCATCAACGAGCGAATGGGCGTGAGGAAATGTTTGACGGTGCTGTCGTAGATTTGGTTTGTGTCCATGAGATCGCTTTCTTCTGGAATATCCGTCGTACGTTTGATTGCGGTTCCAAGATGTCGACACGCGTACGCCTGCGGCTGACGGTTAAACGAATTCCGCCGCGATTCGCGTGAGTTCGCCGTGCAAGTGTTCGAGGCTTGCCACGCGGAAGCTGAGATTGGATGCGGCCGTCTGTTGGATGAGTCGAGACAAGCGAACGCGGGCTCGAACCGACAATTCACGCTCGTTGGAGAAGCGGTCGGTCTGCTTGCGGCCGAGGATTTGCTCGACGGTGTCGCCGGGGAACGGTTGGCAACCCATGATCGACTGATACAGCAACACGCCCACGGCGTAGATCTCCGACGACTTGGAAACGTCCGACGAATCTCGAATGTGTTCGGGAGCGACCGCGTTGATCAAGCGGATTTGAGTCGCGTTCAAATTGCGATCGCGGGGCATGAGGCAGGTCAGATACGGGGTCATGCCGGTCAACTTGACATGTCGGTTCGGCCCGAGCAGCACGTTGCCGGCGTGCAAGGCACCATGCACGACGTTCGATGAATGAATCACGTGCAGGGCTTCGACGACTTGCCGGGCAACATGCACCGCGTCGCGTGGTGAAATGCGGCCTTGTTGAGTCAACGCCAGCAGCGAGTGCGAGCGGCTGCGTTCGGTGACGGCGTAGTGGTATCCAGACGACTCGCCCACTTCCCAAACACTTTGAATTCCCGCGTGTTGAAACAGCATCGACTTCTTGGCTTCGTCGTAGAACCGAACGAGCACATCGCGGATCAGGGCGAGTCGCGGGTGGAGCAGCCGCATCGAGTATTCGACGCCATCCGAACCGCGGGCTTCAACAAGGAAGCCTTGGTGGATCGGTCCCACGCGCCGCAGCAATTCGTAGTCTCCAATTTTGGGCGGCAATTGCGGTGGAGTTTGTGGTGGAGTTGGCGAATGGTGATTCACCAGCTGAGTCGGTGGAGCTGAGTCCAAGGGGGCGACGGTCTCATTGGGGCCGAAAGCGCGAACGCAGTCGTCGATACCGCCGCGTGTGGTCGAGTACTCGGAATCGAAAGAATGCGTGGTATCGGACGGAATGAGCGTGGCGGTCAGCATCGTGCGACTTTCTGGACGGTGAGAGCGCTGCAGTCGGCAAGGATTCACTTCGAAATCAGTCGTTTAGCCGTCAGCCGAAGGCGTACGCGTGTCGAGAACGTCAGTGCGCGCACGCCTTCGGCTAACGGTTAAACAGCCGAGTCCATCGCCGAATGAAGTTGCGCGACCGAACGAGTTCTTGGTCGGCGGGCACAAGGAGTGATTCCCGCGCGTCCAAAAAACGGACATCGTTTTCAGCCCGAACCGGCCCGAATGTTGTGACGCGAGTCGAATTCGCGTTTCCTGTCGGGCACGCTGGTGGCGGGTTGCACGGCGATCAACATTGGCTGACGTCCGTGACCGAGTTATTCTCGAACGAGCGGCGGTTGGATTTTCCTGGAACTACCGCTTTCTATGTGC
>JAQBZS010000937.1 GCA_027622115.1 Planctomycetota bacterium
TGGAGTGAGGAAAGTTGTTGCGGAGCCTCAGTTTACAACAATTTGACGTTTTCGGATAGCTTCTAGCGAAAACGATCGGGGTCTTGAACCACGCGATAAAGCTGTGACGACGTCCACAAATCGTCCGTTCGCAGAGCTTTGCCCCAAGTCGCAAATTCGTCACGTTCGCGGCGCGTGCCGATATCCGACTCGCGAATCACACCGAGATCGCGTTCCAAGATTAAAATGCCACGTTCTTGGAACTTCGCGAAGAGTTCCGGCGAAACGAAGTCGGTGTAGCCGTAGGTCGTGCGATATCTCACGATCTGTCGCCAATTGACGCATACGTGCGTGATGTCGCGCGACGCGAACTCCCTTCGAATTTCCGCAGTATCTCGGAGCTGATTGGAGCGTTCGGAATCCCGGCACCATTGTTCAACCAGGCAGTGGTCGAACACCGTGTTGTAGGCGAGTGGAAATTCGGCATCGAAGACGTCGGCGTGTCCGACGAAGAGCACCTTGTCTCCCGGTTGAAGATGCCGATTCAACGTGGCAATGATCGACGACGCGCGGCCGCGAGCATTTCTCGCGTATTCCAAGTCGATTCGATAGGCGTTGTAGCCACACAGCCCAGTCGACATGAATCCCAGGTTGAAGAGCGACAGCAGCCCGATCAGCGTAAACACGGCGCGACGACACCACGCGTTGCTTACGCTGACTGCACCTGCACCCGCCAGCACCGCGACGAGCGGAATTATCGGAATCCAAAAACGGTCGAGCCGATGAGTCAACACCCACCAAGACACGAATAAATAGCCGATCCAGAGCCACAACAATCGGATCCGTTTGCTCCTGCGAATCAACGGGAACGTCAGCAACGCCAATCCGAAAAGTAGCGGACTTAGCCAATCACTCTTGGACGTTACATCGATGAATTTCTCGCCGAGATCACTGAGTTGAAAATTGTCCGGGCTGTGAGCCGCGTTCCATTTTTCGTCGAGTGACGCGTCCCAATCGACACCACCAAAAATTCGGTATGCCAGCGGATAAACTGGGTTGCCGGTTTCGCAAACATTTTTGACCGACCACGGGCCGACCGCGATCGCAACACCGACACCGAAGAGCAGCAAACCGCAAATTGCATCCTTGAACGCGTTTGAGTTTCGACGAAGACCGATGGCGATCATGCATGCGCAGGGAACGACCGCGGATATCAGCCCCGGGTATTTGCAGGCCATGCCGCTTCCAGCCATCACACCGGCGATCAACATCCACCGACGTGCCATCCAGGTGTCCGAAGTCTCACCGGCACGGACCGAGGCCACGACCGCCGCCGCCAGGAAACAACTCAGTCCACCCTCGACGTACGCGATGATCGAAATCCGATAGGTCCACGGAGTCCCCAGGTGGATCAACACCGCCAACCACGCAGCATCCGCAGAGGTCCAGCGTCGGGCCAAGGCGAAGACCGCGAGCGTTGTTAAGGGCGCGAAACCCGCCAACACGGCTTTGCCGGCCAAGGCGCCGAAGTACCAGTCGTCGCAGAGCACCATCGACAACAAGCTGAGCATCTCGGTCAGGAACGGCATGCTGGTGTAAACGTTGTGCGGCAAGAAACCGATCCGTCCCGCCGTGAAGAACTCTTTCGGACCCTGCAGGTGGTATTCCTTCACGTCGAAGTCGACCGACGGCAGCAGGGCTCCCAACAGCATGAGACCCACAAACGGCAGCACGCCAATCAAACAGGACCACCCGATGCGGGTTGACGGACAAATTCCGCGCAATGTTGGACGCCGTGCGATGCACGAGCGGCGGCACACCAGCGCCTCGAACACAATCGACAGGATCAGACCTCCCAGCAGCACGTTTCGTTCAAGGAAGCCCGCCAAACCGAATGCCAGCGTGATCAACGACCACATCGACAGCCCGGCACAACCGGCAAACAGGACGTGCTCGCAACCCGCCACCTGTTCGCAAAATCGGAGCGAGCGTAGAACAAGGCTGCCCGACGTGTAGGCTCCGGCCAAGATCAAGACGGCAACACCCACCGGCCAAAAACGTTGCGGCAGGTATTGCCAACCGCTGTGATGCGACGCTTCGTCCTTGCCGGAATCCGCCGCGTATTCGAAGACCAATTCCTCAGCCAAGCGAATCCGCGACCAGTCGGGATTATTCGGCAAATCAAACGAGAAGAAGTACGCCACGTACAAACCGAACAGCGTGACGCCGACGATCGAGCCCCATGTGCCGTACGCCGCTCCCGCCGACACATCCGTGCCGTTCGATCGGCCGGAATCATTCATCGCCGAACCAATCTTGCGGAATGTGAAGCGACCAAACTTCGCTGCTCAGCGGCCGTGCGTGTCCACCGGCGACAAAAATTCGATCTTGAAACACGAACGCCGAATGCTCGTGACGTTCCTTCCAGACGACCTTGGACTTGAATTCCTTCCAGTCACGGCCGTTCTTCGAATACCACACATCTCCCCAATTGACGGACGGGTTGTTCGACCAGCCACCGGTCACCCACATGCGATCGCGATACACCACCGCTGGGAACCACAATCTCGCATGCCAAGGAGCCGCTTTTGTTTCCTGCGTCCAAGTGACACCGTCTGCGGAACTCCATACGTCATTGAAGGCCGCATATTTGGGAACATAATTGCCGCCACCGAACACATACATCCGCCCGTTCAACACTGCGGCTTGATGATATGCTCGCGGAGCCCACGGTGCGTTGGACGTGGCCAGCTTCCACTCGCGACCATCCACCGATGACCAAACGTCGTTCTTGGGACTCTTTTCATCGCCGAAGTAATAGCTCTCCGTCCCACCGATCATCCACATCTTGTCTTGAAACACGACCAACGCGGCGGCGACACGCGGCGACCAGTCGGCCTGGGCGGTGACCTGTTCCCACTTCACGCCGTCGATGGAAGACCACACCATGTTGCTCGCCGAATGGCCCTTGAGTCGACCGTTGTACCACCCACCCATGAACCACATGCGGTCCTTAAACACGACGGACATAGACAGATCGCTGTGCTTCCAAGCAGCCGACTTTTCCACGAGCTTCCACGTCTTGCCGTCTGCGGAATTCCACACATCTCGCGGAGGGGCTTCGAACGAATTGAACCAGCCGCCGAAAATCCACAACTTGTCTTGGAAGACCACTTCACCCTGCGAATCACGCGGCTGCCACCCGGCCTTCTCGGTCACGCGGACCCAATCGGGAGCGACCTTGTCGGCCGCGCTGGACTGGGTAACGGTCGAACCGAACGCTAACGCCAACAGGATCAAGTGGCGGTGAGGTTGTCTCATGAGCTTCAAGCCTCGTTTGGCAATGAGTAGGTGGAACACTTTTGCAGTGAAATCCCGGTCGTTTAACCGTCAGCCGCAGGCGTACGCGCGTCGATGTTTATAGCACGCGTGCGCCTCCGGCTGACGGGTGTTGAAAATCTCGTGTTGACGCAGGAAACAGTTCACACAAGTTTTGGGACTCGGATGTGGGCTGGTGGGAAGG
>JAQBZS010000938.1 GCA_027622115.1 Planctomycetota bacterium
GGCCTACTTATCTCATTTCATAAAGGATGCCCCACATGTTCCAGCCATCGAGTCACGCATCCTTGCCGAACAGTGAAACCTCGGGTACAGCCCCTTCTTGGTTAAGTCATTATCCAACCTGTGTGCCGCACCAACTCGAATATCCCGACATTCCTGCATGGGGGATTCTCGCGCGCACGACCGACAGCTTTCCGGACCGAATCGCGAGTTGCTATTACCGCGAACAATTGACGTACCGGCAACAACACACCGCAGCGATTCGAACCGCGTCCGCCTTGCGCGGGCTTGGCGTTCAACCCGGCGATCGCGTGGGTATCTTAATGCCGAACATGCCGGAATACGTGTCGGTTCTGAACGGCATCTGGATGGCGGGAGCGACAGCGGTGGCGCTGAGCCCTCTGATGGTCCCGGCAGAAGTCTCGGGACTCTTGCGACGCACGGATTGCCGAGTCGTGGTGGCGTTGGATCTACTCGCGCCGTTGGTGTTGAAGGGCGACTTCCGACCCGACCACATTCTGTTCACAACGCTGAAAAACCGACTGCCGGGTTGGCAGCGATTGGGTTATGCCTTTGCCAAAGTGCGTCGGCTCGGGTTTTGGCCGGCGGCTGATTCGCCGAACCAACATTCGTTGCGTGATCTTCAGCGGCACGCGGAACGCAAGTTTGTACCGCTCACCCCCGAAACGCTGGATGCTCCCGCCTACATCCTGGCCACCGGAGGCACCACCGGCGACCCGAAAGACGTGGTGCTGAGCCATCGAAATATCGTGGCCAACGCTTGGCAAATCTATCACTGGGCGGGTTCGCGAGTCGGCAAGGAAGTCATGCTGGCCGTGCTGCCGTTTTTCCACAGTTACGGGCTGACGACCTGCCTCACAGCGGGCACGGCACTGGCCGCCACGCTGGTGATCCACCATCGTTTCATTCCCCGTGTCGTGCTGAAACTCATCGAAACGCATCAGCCGACGATCTTTCCGACCGTGCCGGCGATGTTGGCCGCATTGAACGACGTGTTGCGAAAACGCCCCCACGATTTGAGTTCGTTGAATTTTTGCATCTCGGGCGGAGCCACTTGCAGCTCGGAAATCGCCGACGAATTTCGATCGCACTCACGCGCCCGCGTGGTCGAAGGTTTCGGGCTGTCCGAAGCGTCGCCCGTGACGCATGCCGGTCCGCTGGACGGCACTGAACGAGACGGCACGATCGGCTTGCCGCTGCCGGATACCGACGCTCGCATTGTCGATGCAAAAACCGGCCAGGGTGAAGTTGCCGTGGGAGAAATCGGCGAACTCATCGTCCGCGGCCCGCAAGTTATGCTCGGTTACTTGAACAATGAAGCCGCCACGGCGGACGCAATTCGCGACGGCTGGCTCTACACCGGAGACTTGGCCTGCCGAGACGCAGACGGCTTTTTCCGCATCGTCGATCGCAAGAAGGATCTCATTATTACGTCTGGGTTCAATGTCTATCCCACCGATGTGGAACAAGTATTGCGTCGGTACAAAGGTCTCCGCGATGTCGCCGTGATCGGCGTTCCGGATCTCGAACGAGGCGAAATCGTCAAAGCATTGCTACAACTGGAACCCAACGCCGAATTCGATCGAGTTGATTTTGATCGTTTTTGCCGAGACAACCTCAGCAAGCACAAGGTGCCGAAGGTTGTCGAAGTTGTGGACGGCGACCTGCCGCGCAACTTTCTTGGCAAGGTGTTGCGACGCGAACTTCGTGAGTTGCCGATGACGGAAGCCGTGGCAACCTAACACGACGGAGTGGTTTCGAAGTGACTCCACGCGCACGTCCAATCCCAGGCGGATCGTCCGGCGGGGATGCCACGGATCAGCCTTAATGTTGGTCTGGAGGCGATGCGGCCAAAAAACTACAAGGCCGCGTTGTGTGCCGAGTGCGGGTCGCGGCGGTGGGATGGATTTCACCAAAACGTGCTCATGAGGAGAGCGAATGATAGCTCAGCCACTCCTCCGGAAGCTGTCGGCGATGTTGCGATTCCCGTTTCGCGCGGGTGCGGCTTGTCGAAGCATTCTCGGAACTCGGTCCCGGAATCTGCTCGCGGTCCTGTGCATTGCAAGCGCAGTTGGATACCTGGCAATCGATGCGAGTCGCACTCCGCATCACTCGAAACCGCTGTCCCAATTCGGATTCAGCATTCCGCAAGCGCCCGTTGTCGCCACCACACCCGTCACTCAGGTCGGCACCCGCACGGCGGTCGAGTCGGTGTCGGAGGAGCAGCCACAACCGGCTGCGAGTGTTGAAGGACGCGATGCGCTGGTCAAAGTGATCGACGTGCTCGAAAACGGCTTGGACTATCTCAAACTGGTGCCGGACTACACCGCGACGTTCTTCAAGCAAGAACGAGTCAACGGGCAATTGATCGACGGTCAAGTCGTGCATCTCAAGTTGCGACACGAACCGTTTGGTGTCTACATGCGATGGTTGGATGTCTACAAGGGCCGCGAGGCCATTTACGTCGACGGACAGAACGATCAGAAAATGGTGGTGCGACTCGACGGTTGGCGCGGCCGATTGGTGCCGGTCGTGAGGTTGGATCCGTTCCAGGGTCGAGCCATGAAAGAGTCCCGCTATCCTGTTACGCAAGTCGGCTTGAAGGCATTGACTCGAATGCTGTTTGCGGATCGCAGTCGCGATCTGCAACGACCGGAATTCTTGAGTTGTCAGTTTGTCGACGGCCAGGAATGCAACGGGCGAGACTGCTATTATTTCCGACTGGAATATGCGTCGCGGTCCGCGTCGAGCTTATATCGCAAATCGGAATGCTATTTGGACAAGCAGTGGTCGTTGCCGATCTGCATTCGAAATTTCACGTGGCCCGCCAACGAAACGCCCATGACTCGCGAGAAACTCGACAAGTCGACGCTGATCGAATTCTATTCCTACACGGACGTGAATCTGTGCTGTGGCCTAGGTGATGCTCATTTTGACGAAAGCAATGCCGAGTACGCATTTCGCGATCGGTAAGCGAATCAGCGTGACTAAAGCAAACCAAGGTGTCTGAAAATGGAAATCCTACCGGCCATCGATCTTCGCGACGGCAAATGCGTACGGCTGAAACAGGGCGACTACAACCAAGAAACGATTTTCAGCGATAACCCCGTCGAAATGGCCCAACGCTGGGCTGATGAAGGCGCTTCACGGTTGCATCTGGTGGATCTCGACGGCGCCCGAGACGGTCGACCGGTCAATCACGAAGTCGTGCGAAGGATTGTCAACGCCATCTCGATCCCGTGCGAACTGGGTGGCGGCATCCGCGATAACGAGTCAATTCGTTTGCTGGCCGATGACGTGGGCGTGGATCGACTGATCATCGGCACGCAGGCTTTGAAACAGCCCGAGTGGTTTCGCGACCGTGTGGCCGCGTATCCCCATCGATTGGCGTTGGGAATCGACGCCCGCGATTCGATGGTGGCGACCGAAGGTTGGCTCGACGTGTCGCGGACATCGGCACTCGATATGGCTCGCCAATATCAAG
>JAQBZS010000939.1 GCA_027622115.1 Planctomycetota bacterium
GATCTGCTCCAAAGTGACCTCGCCCAGCTGCAACAATTGGTTCCGCGAACGAATCCCGTTCGAGAAGAACCGGATGAGGCAGCAAAGCAAGACGATCGCGAGCCGAATCCTGAAACCACCGCAGTCGCATCCAAACCAACCGGCGCCGGCACGCTGCGATATTGGACGACGCTGAATGACATCATCGATCAAGAATCGGCGAATCGCGGTCGTCCGGGGCGTGACTTCAGCGAACACTCGGCGGCCGATTTTCTGCAACGGCGCGTGCAGGCGGCTCGCACTGCGGCCGGTTCCATTCGCCAATTGATCCGGCTCGAAGTCGACCTGCAGGCCGTGGAACTCAGCGAGGATCTCGCCAAGTGGTACGACGATTGTGCGGCAGCGGCCGAAGCAGGCAGCGCGGTGCTGGGTTCGGATTCAAAGTCACGGCGCGGAGCCCCAGGGCAAGATTGGCAGCGAACGGAACGTCGGCTGCAAGGCCAGGTGGCTCAAATCAACCGCTCGGCGAGTATGGTAAGAAAATCCTTGACGCTCAAATATCGCTTGAAGTTCCCGGCCCTGCATTGACGCCGATTTCTCGTAACGATGTGCGCCTCATGGCGCTTTCAGGTCGATCGTGACGAGTTGACCGCTCTTCACATCCGCCAGCACCTGCTGACTTTGATTCGCCCACAGGACTTGCAGCGTGACCGGACCTGTGTGGGCTCCGAGACCGAAGTGCAGCGTCAGGTCGTTTTGGTTGCCTTCCCCAGTCCCCGCTTCCACTTGCCGAGTCAGCGTCTTGTCGCCGAGCTTGAGGCGAACCTGAGCACCGATGGCCGAGCGGTTCGCGATTTTGCCGTCACCCCGCAACCGGACCTTGATCCAGCCGTTCGTGTTGCCTTGGTTTTGAAACAGCTTGGCGGCGCTCACCAAGTCAAGATCACCATCGTTGTCATAGTCGGCCCACGCAGCTTGATAGGTCGGGCTGAGCTTCGGGATCCCTGCGCCGGCGGTTGCGTCGGTCACGGCGAATTGCCCGTTATTCTTGTACAGCACCGGGTTGTTGGGTCGACCGAACGAAGCTGTTCCGTAGACCGTCGTGAAGAATAGGTCCAGGTTGCCGTCGTTGTCATAGTCGCCGGCGCTCGGCGAAGCGTAGGACTCTTGGTAACGCACTCCCCCCGTTCCCAAATCCTGAAACTTGAAGCCGTTCGCCTGGCCGCCGTTCTTCAAGAATCGCGACTTCGGTTGATCGCCACGGGCGTCTTGATGCGCGAAATTTCCGGCGAAAATGTCCATAAACCCGTCGTTGTTGAAGTCGCCCCAAACCGATCCGATGGAGTGGCCGCCACCGAAGCCCGCCGATGTCGCCACGACTCCGAACGCGCCTGCCGCTTCGGTCAGCTTCCCGTGGCCGTCATTCAGCCACAACAGATTCGGCTGCAGGCGATAGTTCGACACATACACGTCCAGATCGCCATCCTGGTCGAAGTCGCAGGCGGTGACTCCGCGAGCACGCATTTTGATCTCATTGCGGTCCAGGCGAAATGACTTGCCCTGTTCGTTCATCAGCACCAAAAATGGATAGGTGATGCCCTTCCCCCAATCTTCATACCCACCGACGAACAGGTCGACGAATCCATCGCCGTTGAGGTCGCCCCAACAGGCTCCGCGAGAAACACACTTGGGAAGTTCCGGCAGCTTGAATGGAACGAAACCCTTGCCGGCGTCGTTCCGCAGCAACTGCATCGACGACCAGGAAAACAGATCCACGAATCCGTCGTTGTCGAAGTCCGCTGCCACGGCGGCGCCTGCGTTCCCGATCTTGGTAAACGATTTGCCGGCTTCGTTCTTCCAGATGCCGCCGGCACAAAGATCGACCCAACCGTCGTTGTTGAAATCCGCCCAGCACGCGGCTTCACCTCCGAGTTGCAATTTCAATTCGACCGTCTTGTCGCTGAACACGGTTTGGGCGTGAGCCTCGCCCATCAGCAGCGGCATCGACAATGCGACGAAGAAGGAGCAAATCGCCAGCTTGCAATTGACCATCATGATTCATCCCCGAATTGGACTGGAGGAGGCGTTCATTGCGGCGAGGCCGCGTCACCCGTGGGAACAACTTCGAAACTCGATAAACTCTTGTCAATCCACAACCCCATCTTGCTTGGCAGCCGACAACAAATGGTGAATCTCGTCCGACATGAAGTCATTCGATCCGCGGAAACGGTGGTGATCAAGATCGGCACCAATGTATTGTCGCGACCCAACGATTCGCTCGACATTGATCGGCTGGCCGCGCTGTCCGAACAAATCCACGCCTTCCACGAACACGGCAAGCAAGTCGTGGTCGTTTCCAGTGGAGCGGTCGGGGCGGGAATCGGGTTGCTGGGCCTTCAAGGACGTCCGAAAGATCTGCCGCACCTGCAAGCCGCCGCCGCAGTTGGACAGGCCCATCTGATTCGACTCTACAACGATTGTCTCAGCAAGCACGGCTATAGTGCCGCTCAGTTGCTGCTGACCGCAGACGACTTCAAGCATCGCCGCCGCTACCTCAATGTGAGGAACACGCTGAATACGTTGTTCGAATATGGAACGGTGCCGGTCATCAACGAGAACGATACCGTCAGCATTCAGGAAATCTGCTTTACCGACAATGACGAACTTGCGGCGATGGTTTCGAACCTGGTGAACTCGCCGCTGCTCGTGGTGCTGACATCCGTCGACGGTCTCTACGACGGAGATCCCAACGATCCGACGAGCAAGGTGATTTCGCTGGTCGAGTCGTGGGACGATTCGCTGTTGGGCTTTGCGTCCGCAACCCGCACGGCTTACGGACGTGGCGGAATGTCCGCAAAATTACAGGCGATCAAGCGTGTCACTTCGGTTGGTGAAAACGTCATTCTGGCCAACGGCACCCGAGACGGGGTGCTCGACGACGTGCTGCACGGACATGAAACCGGCACGCTGTTTCTGGGAAGTGGTCCGTTGATGCCCGCCTGGAAACGGTGGATCGGCTTCACGGTCAACCCCAAGGGGCAGTTGTTCGTGGATGACGGCGCGTACCGAGCACTGTGCGAAAAGGGCCGGTCGTTGTTGCCGATCGGCATTCAACAAGTTGCAGGGCAATTCGACAAAGGCGAACTTGTCTCGGTGACGAATCTCGATGGCCGGGAATTCGCGCGGGGGTTGAGCAACTACACGGCGAAGGAAGTTCGCACGATCGCCGGGCTGCGCACGCTCGAGGCGACCGAGCGGTTGGGTGGCCTGCCGTACGAAGAAGTTGTGCATCGCGACAATTTGGTTGTCATGCCAAATCGTTGATCCCGCAACAATCGGACGCGGCATCCGCCTGAATCCGCCGCCTGCGCGTGATCAATCCTGCAGACGCGAATCCGCGTGCTAGGTTGTCGAATCAGGTCTGCGTGATCATGAGGTTCTCGCGGGTCCTTTCATCAAGTCTTGACGAAGGTCCGACTCAATGATCGAAACGATGTCCACCGTCGTGAGTGATTA
>JAQBZS010000940.1 GCA_027622115.1 Planctomycetota bacterium
GATCGTTGGTTGGCATCACTGGGCTCTAATCATGACGGTTAATGTTGGCGAGTTCCCAGGTAGCCACCGTCGCCAGACAGTGGAAACCACGCTCTGGCGAGCGTGGCTACGCCGAACGCTTGGCGAGATTTGCGAGCAGTCATTGACTCAATCGGGACCAGTCGTCGTGGCCGAATCCGACTCGGGCGGCGGCGGGCTCGACGCGCCGTCTTGAATCGCGAACAGCCGGTTTCGGTTGGCGATGTACAGCAGGTTGTTGGCCAAAATCGGAGTGGTGTAAACGGCGCTTCCCATGTTGATCTCGGCCAGAATCTCTTTCTGCTTCGACAGGCGGAAGATCGAGATGTCGCCGTCTTCGTCACCGATGTAGACCTTGCCGTCGACGATTAACGGCGAAGCCCACGACGCGGCGAACATGTCGTGCGTCCAAAACGGCTTGCCGGATTTGGCATCCATGCAGTGCATCAGACCGCTGAAATCGGCGATGAACAACAAGCCGTCCTTGATGGCCACGGTGCCACACGATCGGTGCATCGACGATTCGAACTGGTCCGGGTTGCTGCCTTCGTAATGCCAGACGACCGCCGAATTGGCATTCTCGCGTGCAAAGTCGCCGTCTTTGGCAACCAGTGCTTGCAGCCGCTTGTGCGCGATCGGCGTCTTGGGGTCTTTCGAGTTGTAGACCACCGCCGGGCTGACATCGCCGCGCTTCGTCGGGTCGACGCACCACAAGTGGCCGACGCCTTCACCGTGTTCCGGGTCTTCGCCCACTGCGACGTACACCAGCCCGTCATAAATCACCGGCGTGGCGATGATGTGATTCCGAGTCGCTCGGCCGCCCAACAGGTACAGCGAATCTTTCGGGTTGCAGTCAAACTTCCACAGCAGTTTCGCTTTCCCGTTTTCGCCAGCAGTCGCGAAGCTGTACAGCCAACCGTCGCCGCCGCCGAAGATGACCTGCGCCTCACCGCCCAAGACGCTGTAAGCCGGTGACGACCATTGTCCGTGCAAGACGTTGCGGCCCGGCGAGTTGTCCGTCCACAGCACTTTGCCGTTGGTTTTGTCGACGCAGATGAAGCTGGGCGCGGCGGGACGCGGAATCGTGATGTGGCTTTCATCGACGCCGTTCGATGTGTTGACGAACAGTAGATCGCCCGCGGCCGTGACCGAGCAACTGCACATGTTGTGCTGCGAAACGCCGAGATGGCTCATCATGTCCAACGACCAAACGACGTCGGCTTCGTCTTTGTTTTGGTTCGGTTCTGTGACGAACGGACCAGCGTTGTTGTCGTCCTGAAATCCGTTGGTATCCAAGCACACCACTTCGCCGCGACTGGTGACGTACCACAGGCGATCGCCTTCGATCATCGGGGCCGAACAGATGCCTTGGTTCGGCCAGTCATGCACTCGACCGGTTGGCAGTTTTTCGCTGGAGTGTTGCCAAAGGAACTTGCCGGTTACGGCGTCGAAGCACAGCAGTGCCCCAAGATCAACCTGGCTGGGATAGCGTTTCAAGTAGCCCGCGCCGTTGTTGGTGCCGACGTAAACCTTGCCGTTGGCCACGATCGGATTGCCGTACGTTTCGGAACCGAGCGGCATTGACCACTTGATGTTCTTGCCGGTCTTCACGTCCCACACAGCGGGGACGTTCTTGCCGTCCGGCGTGTTGTTCCTCGAAGGAGAGCCACCCCATTGAGGCCAATCGTGATCGCCCACTTTCAAGGTGGCGATGTGTTTCAACACGTCTTGAGTTGGATCGAAAGTCGCCACGGGATCCGCCGCCGACAACGCCACGCAGACCACAAGAACGGCGATCACGCCGTGCCAACCTTGGTGCATCAATTTCATCGATTGTCCTTCACGTATCACTTTGTGAGCGGCAAGCGCCCAATGGCCTCAGAGTTGTGGAGTGTCGTCACAACCCTTCTGCCACTCGCCTACCTGTCGGTGGATCGCCACCCGGTGCTCCGTGTGGTCGCACGTCATATGCCAATTCAAACGCGCACCGCAGATTTCGTCGGCCACTTCCAGTGAGCCCGTGATTCCCGATCAACGGCCAAACCGCGTCGTCCGAGAAGCGACGTGATGACGCAGTCATTGCTCATGTTGCGGACAACTCAGGTCAAGACTTGCGCACGCTGATCGGATACCGACCATGGAACCTGGACGCGTATCGGCGGTCTGCTCCGGGGTCTGGCTTACGGTTTTCAGATTTGGCGGGCGTTCGACTTCGGTTTCATCAACAACGCGGAACCGCCAAATCTGCAAACCGTAAGCCTGACGCCCAAGTCCTCAAATCACTCCCGGCACCCATGGTTGATTTGAAGCATCCTCCAAGCCGCGCGCTGGTTGGCAGTCATCCCGATTTCCGACGACGCGGGCGGATTGAACTCCGTTCAAAAAACGCGGGTGTTGAGGACTTGGGGGTCAGGCTTACGCCTTTCAGATTTGGCGGGTTGCCATTGTTGATGAATCCAAAGTCGAACGTCCGCCAAATCTGAAAGACGTAAGCCTGACCCCATGCGGGCGTTCGCACATGCCGATTCATGTTGGGTACGAGATGTGCGGCTTCAACCGCAGTTGGATGGTGCGAGTGATTACAATCTGGATGAGCAACGGTTCAAGGAGACGTTTCATGGTGCGGTTCAAACGGTGGCTCTTGAGCGTGATGATTCTGATCGGTAGTGGAATGGGAGCCGTCGCGTCCGAACCGAACCAATCGCTGGGCTGGCCGCACTGGCGTGGACCGGAACAAAACGGTGTGTCGCGCGAACGCAACCTCCCCGATCGCTGGTCGCTCGACGGAGAAAATCTCGCCTGGCGAAAGACCGACTATGCCACGCGTTCGACACCCATTGTGATGAACGGTCGCTTGTACGCGAACTGCCGCGCGTTCCCCGAAACAACGCGCGAGGGCGAAAAAGTCGTGTGCCTCGACGCCGCTTCGGGCGAGTTGATCTGGGAAACGGTCAACAACGTCTTCCTCTCGGACGCACCCGCCGAACGAGTCGGCTGGTCCAGCGTCATCGGTGAGCCCGGGACCGGAAACGTCTATTCGTTGGGCCTCGGCTGCTTCCTGCAAGGCTTGGACGGCAAGACCGGCAAACGTCTGTGGTCGCATTCGATGAGCGAAGAATACGGGATGCTGTCGACCTACGGTGGACGCACCAACTTCCCCATCGTGTTCGACGACTTGCTGATCATCAGCGGCGTTATGACCGGTTGGGGCGAGCATGCCGTACCCGCTCATCGCTTCGTCGCTTTCGACAAACGCACGGGCCAAGCCGTCTGGATCGCCAGCACTCGACTGCGGCCCGAGGACACAACTTACAGCACTCCTTTCGTGACCTCGTTCGCCGGGCAGGCCGCGATGGTCTTCGGTGCGGGCGATGGTTCCGTTTACGCCATGCAGCCGCGAACCGGCCGAGTCATCTGGAAATACGACTCCTCGAACCGCTGTATCAACACGATGCCCCTGGTTGCGAACGACAT
>JAQBZS010000941.1 GCA_027622115.1 Planctomycetota bacterium
TTTGCCGAATTCATCTTCGCCATCCTCATCCGCAGCGTGAACTCGCTGCCAGACCACTTCTGCGGAACGCGCGACCATGTCCAGCAAGGCGGAATCTTCGTAAGGCTTGACCATGTAACCATCGACGCCGACTCGAGACGCCAACTGGCGCGACTGGTCCAGGTCGACATCGGTGAGCGCCAAGATCGGCGTGGCTTTGCTGCGGCGCTTGATCCATTCGCAAATCTCGTATCCGCTTTCGCCCGGCAACACGAATTCGATGATGACGAAATCCGGCTTGTGCATCATGAAACTGGAATGCGCTTGCCCGCCATCCGTCGCCAGCACCACCGTGCGCCCGATGGATTCCAGCAACTTCTTGACTTTCTTGGCGTGCTCCGGATCACCATCGATGACCAAGATGTCGTCGACCACGGCACCGGTTGAAGCAAAGTCAATCGCATCGTCGCGTTTGGGCATCGGTTGAGCCTCGGACAAGTGAAACACCGCACGGAGGACGGTCCATCATGTTCAATCCGGCTGAACCGATCAATTCGAATCCGATTCGACCGCTCGACCGGGATTTGCCGGAATTCATAACAAGTCGACCAGCTCAGGACTCCGCGGTCAGTCCCTTCAGCCGTCGTACTCATCCGACAACAATCGCACGTCGGCATCAGCACTGTCGCCATATTCCGCGTCGCTTCCGTCCGAATCGGATGCGTGGCCCCCGCGACTCATATATTCGGTCTTCTCGTACGAATCCGCTTCGCCATCGTCTTCGACATCGGGATCCGGCCCCAAATGCACGCGGAACTTGATGCTGGCGAAGGCGAGTTCGTCGCCGGGCAAGAGAGCCCCGCGAGTCACTCGCTGGCCATTAACCTTGGTGCCGTTGGTGCTGCCCAGGTCTCGGACGAACAGCAGGCCGTCCGTTTTGACCACCAAACAGTGGAGTTTCGAAATGCTGGGCTTGTCGATGGTCAGATCCGAGAGTTCTCGTTTGCGACCGACGAGTGTGATGTCACGTTTTAAGGTGACTGGGGGTTCCCCATCCAATGGAATGAGCTGGGCCAGCATTTTTATCCCGTCTCAATCGATTCGCCTGGGACGAGCACGATCCAAAGTGGCGTGACTTCGCCTCAGCACGAGAACACTCGGCTCGCACGGACGGAGATCTCCGCGCCAGGTTGAAATTCGCCAGCGACTCCTCTCGCAAGCTACAGTCAATCATTCTCCCACCGGTTCCAACGGTGTCAAGCAGAGTCCCAGAAGCTTCACTCGTAAGCTCGCAACTCCCTGAATGTCCAAGACGAAAATTCGGCGGGTTTTCAGGCATCTCGGTTTGCGTTGGCTGAGTGAATTCGACATGTGTCCGAGCGTCCTGGATCCATCAATCCTCGACTCGTATGGTTCTTGAGCGGACGAAACTCGCTTGCTTAACCGCAGTGCCCAACGGGCCGCGCGTTTTCGAGGTGCCGACGCGCGCGGCCCGTTGGGCACTGCGGTTAAACAAGCATAGTGGATCACTAAAACTACTCAGAATCTTTGTGGAGATCGCCGTGAGACACCGTGCCATCGTACCGTTCGCGCTGGTTTGCGCTATTCTGTTGAGTGCATTGAGTTCCGGCGCACAAGGTGAAGACCAGCCGACAAAACCCGCACGGGCAAAACGCTTGCTGCTGATCGGGCAGAGCCCCGATGGTCATCCGTTTTCAACCCATGAATACATGGCCGGCGTGGGCATCGTGGCCAAACTGATCAGCCGCCACGCTCGCGAGACCGTGCAAACAATCTTGGTCAGTGGCGACGAACCCTGGCGCGATGGACCGCGGATGCTTGACTCGGCGGATGCTGCCGTCGTGTTTGTTTCCGAGGGCGGCAAGTGGTTGCATCAAGACCCGCAACGACTCGCCGCGTTCAAGCGACTGGCCAAACGAGGCGGGGGACTTGTGTGTCTGCATTGGGGCATGGGCGCGAAAGAAGCCAAGTACATTCAGGAGTTTCGCGATCTGTTCGGTGGTTGCCACGGTGGACCGGACCGCAAATACAAAGTGGTTGAAACGCAGTTGTCGGTGTTGGCTGCGAATCACCCGATCGTGCGCGGAATCGCGTCCATCACACTGCGCGAAGAATTCTACTATCGGCTCAAGTTGGTCGATGCGAAGGGATTCACGCCGCTCATGCAGGCCGAAATTGAAGGCGAGGCACACACCGTGTGTTGGGCCTGGGAACGCGCCGACGGCGGACGCTCCTTCGGGTTCAGCGGGCTGCACTTTCACGACAACTGGAATCGGCCCGAATATCGTCGGCTCGTGACCCAAGCAGCATTGTGGACACTCAAGGTGGAAATTCCCGAGTCGGGGATCAACGTCGATGTCCGTTCGGACGTGCTGAAAGTTCCGCCTCGGCCAATCAAGGCTCAAGAGAGACAGTCCAGGTAACCACGGTGAATTGTCGAGTCAACCCACCGGACGCGTCGAAATTCGAGCGCTTGAATGTCGAGACCATCTTGTTACCGTTTGGGCGTTTTGCGCAGGCGGATTTGGCTTTGGTGCCTTTGAATCACCCGTGAGACACCGATTCGCTACAAGCTATCTGAAAAGGGGTCTGACCCTTTGGAGGCCTCGCTAATCCCCGGCAAAACTGAGGCCGGAGAGGGTCAGACCCCTTTTTCAGATAGCTTCTAGCGGGCAGTTCCGACGGATCGAACCTTCTCCCGTTTCCTCATCCCCTTTCGACTGCGCTCATGCCTCGCCGAGACGACCTGAAAAAGATTTTGATCATTGGGTCCGGACCGATCGTCATCGGTCAAGCTTGTGAATTCGACTACTCCGGGACGCAGGCCTGCAAAGCCCTTCGCGAAGAGGGCTATGAAGTGGTGCTGGTGAACTCGAACCCAGCCACCATCATGACCGATCCCGACACGGCGGATCGCATCTACATCGAACCCATTACCTGGCAATACGTCCAGAAAATCATCGAAGCCGAACGTCCCGACGCACTGCTGCCCACGCTGGGCGGTCAGACCGGCTTGAACACGGCGATGGACTTGGCTCGGCGCGGAATTCTGGACCAGCTCGGCGTGGAGTTGATCGGTGCCAAAGAAGACGTGATCGCCAAGGCGGAAGAACGCGAGCAGTTCAAGCAGGCCATGATCAAGATCGGCCTCGAAGTGCCCAACAGCCGCGTGGTTCGCAACATGGATGATGCTCGCAATGCCGTGCGTGAAATCGGGTTGCCGATCATTATTCGACCCAGCTTTACGCTCGGCGGCAGCGGCGGCGGCGTGGCTTTCAATCGCGACGAATACGAAGAAAAAGTGCTGAAAGGGCTGAATCTGTCGCCGGTCCACGAGGTGCTGCTGGAAGAATCGATCCTCGGCTGGAAAGAGTACGAGATGGAAGTGATGCGCGACACGGCCGACAACGTCGTCATCATCTGCTCGATCGAAAACTTCGATGCGATGGGGGTCCACACGGGCGATTCGATCACGGTTGCGCCGGCTCAAA
>JAQBZS010000942.1 GCA_027622115.1 Planctomycetota bacterium
CGAATCGCCGCGCCGGCTCGCACGCATTCGTCGATCTTCAACGGATCGACGGCGGGGATGGACGAACTGTAGGGCAAGCTCATGCCCATCGCTTCAATGGCCGACGACATCGTGTTGGCCGTGTACATGCCGCCGCACGCACCCGCGCCGGGGCAACTGTTGCGCACAATGTCCTGGCGTTCTTCGTCGGTGATGCTCTTGGAAAGATACTGCCCGTAGGATTGGAATGCCGACACGATGTCCAGCTTCGCCTGATTCGACCCGCAGCCGGCTTTAATCGTGCCGCCGTAGACCATGAGTGCCGGACGATTGAGTCGACCCATCGCCATCAAGCAGCCCGGCATGTTTTTGTCGCAGCCGGGGATGGTGATCAGAGCGTCGTACCACTGACCGCCCATTATGGTTTCGATCGAGTCCGCGATGAGGTCGCGTGATTGCAGGGAATAAGACATGCCGTCCGTCCCCATCGAAATGCCGTCGCTCACGCCGACGGTATTGAATCGCATGCCGTACAAACCGGCGGCCGAAACGCCCTCCTTCACTTTGGCGGCCAAGTCCAACAGGTGCATGTTGCACGAGTTGCCTTCGTACCACACGCTGCCGATGCCGACTTGCGCGCGATTCATGTCCTCTTCGGTCATGCCCGTGGCGTAGAGCATGGCCTGCGACGCACCTTGCGATCGCGGTTGAGTGATTCGTGAGCTGTACTTGTTCAAGGCTTCCGTCATCGTGTTCTTTCTCGGAATTCAACAGTCACGCTCGCCAGAGCGGGGGACTAGCTCTGCATTCAAAAACCACGCGCAAACGCGCGTGCCTACGGCGTGCGGTTAAACGCGACAAACTCGAACTTATCTTAGATCACGAGATCGGAGATATGCGGAACCCGATCCACCTTCGGCAAAACTTTGGGGGCATAGATCTCGGTACACGCTTTGGCTTGGCGATGGATGTCCAACAACTCCTGCGACGCCCACCGTTCGGTGAGAATGAACATCCGCCGGTCCGCCTGTGAATGATAAACCTCGAAGCGTTCGCAACCGGGCTCCTGACGAGACAACGTGGCCTGTTGGATCAGCAGGTCGCGGATCTCGTCGATATCGGACTCCGCTTTAACGGTGAGAATGATGTTCGCATAGATCATGCTGACGCCTCCTGTGGTGGTTCTGCTCCGCGAGTCCGATTGTCGCGCTCGATGTCCGACAACCAATCCTGTAAGGCTCGAACGTGCGGCACCGGATCCTTGACGAGGGCTTCCAACGCCTGTGTCACGGCGATGCAACCGGGAATCGTGGTCACGCACGGGATGCCGTGCGCCACGGCCGCCGAGCGGATCCGGCCTTCGTCCGTGCGAGCCCCCTTGCCGCTCGGTGTGTTGAAAATGAATTGCACGTCGCCGTTGGCCATGTGATCCAGCAGGTTGGGGCGGCCTTCCTTTACCTTCTTGATGATCTCGACCGCGACTCCCGCTTCGCTCAGCATGCGGCCCGTGCCGGACGTACTGAGGATGCGGAAACCTAGTTCTTGCAGGCGACGTGCCGGCTCGATGATCTTGTCCTTCTTATCGGCGGCCATGCTGATGAACACCGTGCCCTCGCGAGGCAGGTCGTTTCCGGCTGCTTGTTGACTCTTGGCAAACGCCATCGAGAACGACGCGTCCAATCCCATGACTTCGCCCGTGGAACGCATTTCGGGTCCGAGGATGATGTCGACGCCGGCAAACCGCGAAAACGGAAACACGCTTTCCTTGACCGATGTGTGTTTGGGCCAGATTTCCTCGGTCACGCCCAACTCGGCCAGTGTTTTGCCCACCATGACTTTGGCCGCCAAATTGGCCAATGAACGGCCGGTGGCCTTCGAGACGAACGGAGCCGTACGGCTGGCTCGCGGGTTCACTTCGAGAATGAACACCGTGTGTTGTCCGTTGTCGACCTTGACCGCGAATTGAATATTCATCAATCCGCGAACGTTGAGTTCTCGGGCCAAGGCGTGGGTGGCTTTGCGGATTTCGTCGATGACTTCCAGCGACAGCGAATGCGGCGGCAACGCACACGCCGAATCGCCCGAATGCACGCCCGCCTCTTCAATGTGCTCCATCACGCCACCAAGCACCACATCGACACCGTCCGCGATCGCGTCCACATCGACTTCGATTGCGTCTTCGAGAAACTTGTCGATCAGCACGGGCTTATCGGGCGACGCCTCGACGGCTTCGTCCATATAGCGAGCCAGTTGCGGTTCGTCGTAGCAGATTTCCATGGCGCGACCGCCGAGCACATAACTCGGACGCACGAGCACGGGATAACCGATTCGATTCGCCACCGTGATCGCCGCCTCGTTGGTGGTGGCGATGCCGTTGGGCGGTTGACGCAGATGCAACTTTTCGAGGATCGCCTGGAATCGTTCACGATCCTCCGCAGCATCGATCATATCCGGGCTCGTGCCGATGATCGGCACTCCGGCGGCTTCCAAACCGCGAGCCAAGTTCAACGGGGTCTGTCCGCCGAACTGCACAATCACGCCGTCGGGTTGGATGCGGTCGCAGATGTTGAGCACGTCTTCGGTGGTCAGCGGCTCGAAGAACAGGATGTCGGACGTGTCATAGTCGGTCGAAACCGTTTCCGGGTTCGAGTTGACCATGATGCTTTCGATCCCCAACTCGGCCAGCGCAAACGCCGCTTGGCAACAGCAATAATCGAATTCGATCCCTTGTCCGATGCGATTCGGCCCGCCGCCAAGAATCATGACCCGTTGTTGGCCCGGCGTGCGTGCGGGCGTCTCGTCTTCGTCTTCGTAGGTGGAATAGTAATACGGCGTGTAGGCTTCAAACTCGGCCGCACATGTATCGACTTGCTTGAACGTCGCCACGATGCCGAGTCGTTTGCGATGCTCCCGCACGTCCATTTCGTTGGACCGCCACCAAAACGCGAGCTGCTGATCGGAGAAGCCGCACTTCTTCGCCTTGCGGATCAGTTCGACGCCGGAGGCAGCCAGTTTGTCGACCGACCGGATTTCGTCCTCGACATCAATGATCTGCCGCAGGTTATTCAAGAACCACGGGTCGATGCCGGTGAGTTGATGAATCGTTTCGATTTCAAAGCCGGCCTTCAACGCGTATCGCAGATAGAAAATCCGCGCCTCATTCGCCGTCGAAAGCTTGCGTTCGATCTCGTCGTTGGTTGGTTGTTTCGGCGAGCCCCACAAGTCCTTCTTGCCGCCACCCAATCCGAAGTGACCAATCTCCAACCCTCGCAACGCCTTCTGCAACGACTCCTTAAACGTACGACCGATCGCCATCGTCTCGCCGACCGATTTCATCTGCACGGTGAGTTCCGGATCGGCCTCGGGAAATTTCTCGAACGTCCACCGCGGGATCTTTGTGACGACGTAATCGATCGTCGGCTCGAAACACGCCCGCGTTTCGCGAGTAATATCGTTCGGCAATTCGTCAAGCCGATAGCCCACCGCCAATTTGGCAGCGAT
>JAQBZS010000007.1 GCA_027622115.1 Planctomycetota bacterium
TACGCCTTCACTAGACGCCCCAGCCCAACCAGTCTCACAGTTCCAATTAACAGAAGCTGACATGCACCCTCACCACGAGACCACGAGGCAATTTCGCCGGCTCTGTGCAGCGAAACTCGCGAGAGACCAATGGCGTGGTTGGTCTAGGCAACGTCAGCGCACACTGGCAATCAAAGCGAGCTTTGCGAAACGTCAGCGCTCGAAGCGCACTGGGTCAAATCGTCAAATCCGACCTAGGACGTAGCGGATGCGGATCATCCGGCGGGGGCTAAGCCGCAGCAGTCGGATCGACTTCCCAGAAGTCCAGATCTTCCACGATCGCTTGCGCGGTCTCTACCGCTGCTTTGGGAGTCAGAAACTCCCCGTTTTCAAGTCGCGCGGAAATCTCCTGCAGCAACTCGTAGCGGATTTCTGGAATCTCGCGGACTTTGTCCAATAGCTCCATCGTTTCCGGTGACGTCTGGACATGTGATTCCAGACCGGCAACAAGGGGAGCGGTCTCCTCGGTTTCATTCAGCCGAGAGGATTCTTGGATTTTCGCCGAGGCGACATTCCGAACCGGACGCTGGGGTACACCAGATCCTTGATTGAGATCATTTACCTGCATTGCTTTTCACCTCCGGTCAAAGTTGGGGAACTTTGACGAATTGGTAAGGAGGTCACGAAAAACACAATCTACCGGCTCCGTCGACAGTCTTCGCTCCATTGTTCAGCAAATCGTTTGACTTTTTCTTGCGGATGGTTTGGCTCACAGTTCATCATAAGTCTTACGACGAATCATTCAAGTTCTAAGCGCCGCAAGGTGCCATATTATCAAAGTCGACGCAATCCACCAGGATTTGCGTTCAAATCGCTTCAATCGCACCCTTTTCCCATTTTGGGTGCCAATTGTATGGAATTCAGCGATGGCAACGGACCAAAACGATACGCTTGTTACGGATGAAGAGCGGCAAGAGATCGAAAAGCTGCGCAGCGAACAGAAGCTGCGCAACGTTTCGCGATACCGTTTCAAGAACATGAGCACGCGTCTCGTGCTGCTGTTGTTTCTCGGAACTCTCGCGTACTCGATTTACATCAGACCGGAGACTCGAAAAGAAGTTGAGCCGGCGCCTGATGTATTCAATCCGCCGGAAACGCGTGTTGATGCGGACAAGCTCTTCAAGCAAGGCCATTTTGAAAGAGCGATTCAAGCGTATGAGTCATTTTCCGGTGAACAGCAGGAATTTGCCCCCGACGCCCTGAAGTACCGCAAAGCGCTCAGTGTGGAAGCATTGGGCCGTTTGGACTTGGCTCTCGATAAGTACCAGGCAATTGTTGACGAAGACGGTTCAGCCTCAATTCGAGGCGCTGCCCGAGTGGGCATGGCTCGGGTCTACCTCCGCAAGGGGATTTACGACCAGGCGATCGCCATTGCCAGAACGGTTGTCAGCGAAGGGTTGCAACCTTCGCTCCGAGGTGAGCCGTTCCTGGTCGATGCCGTCTACTTGTTGGGCATCGCACTTTCCCAACAGGCGAGTGCCAAGGTATCACTGGGATCGCTCGAACGGCCCAACGTGGAAAATTCCCCAATGCATTGGTCCATGGATGAGGCACTTGCATGGGCGGAAGTCCGCGAACCGGGACAAGCCGATTCCGCGGCTTCCGAATTGGTCAGTGTTGCCGTCAACAATCTTGACACCCCCGTTGCCTTGCTGGATCAGGCGATTGCGAAAGCGGCGACCCATCCTCTGGCGAATGCCGGCCGCATTGAACTCGGGAATCTCCGATTTCATGCACAGGTTTATGCAAACGCAGTCAATCGATATCGCGAAGCGGGAAATGATCCGTCGCTCGGCACAACCGCAGTCGCGAAATTCAATTTGGGGGTGGCCTACAAGTGGCTGGGTGAAAGTGAGTTGGCGATTAAGGCGTTTGAAGATGTCGGCGACTCGGCTCCGGCTCACCGGTTGGCGGCCCATGCATTTCTGTTGGTGGGTCGCGAATTGTTGAACGCCGGGAAATTCAACGAGGCCGTAAATCCGCTGTCGCGAGCTGCCACTTCGCGAGGGAACGATTCGGTAAGCGTCGCCGCCAGCGTCTATGCCGGCATCGCGTACCTGATGATGAGCAGTCCACAACTCGGCAACCCGCAAGACTTCCGCATGCTCACCACGGTGCTGCGTGAGAGTCGGGATGCGTTTTCGTTCGGTGTCTCCGATCAATTACACACGCTTGAAACAGAACGCCAAGCGGTCGACGAAGCCTACAAGCAGGCAGAAGACGACGAGGTCAAGCAGCAAAAAGCAGAACGCTTTGCCGCGATCGAAAAGGAAATGGATGGACTGACTCAACAACTCAAATACCTCAACGCGGCCGCATTCATCAATTCGTATGCACGTTTCTTGACCATGCAGAGCACGGCCGAACGCCGCCGCGAGGGCGAGCATGTTCTGAACGGCATTCTCGCGCTTGGCGACGATCTCGACTGGATGGGAACCGCTGGAATCCTGCTGATTGGCAAGGCCTATCGCCACTTGGGTCTCGAGTCCGAAATGGTCGCCGTCTACGAAAAGCACATTGGTCAAGCGGCCTTGAACGAACTCACTGCGGAAATGACGCTGCTAACCGCCATCGCGAATTACCACACGGCGAAACGGTCGCGGGACCACGCAGAAGTCGAAAGCGCGTTCCGGCAGTTCGATCGAATTGGTGCCCAAAACGTGAATCGCTGGTCGTTGCGTGCTCTGCAAGAAATGGCCCGACTGGGACTCGAAGACGTCGGCACGACGAAGTATACGCTCCATGCGTGCCGCGCGATGTTGAAGCTGGACTTGTTGGACGACCAGCAAAAAGAAGCGCTGAAATGGATGGGACGCGCGTACGAGACTCGTAAAGAGTACGACAAGGCGATCCTCGCGTTTGCCGGCAAGATTTCCGAACTCCAGAAACCGCAACCGGAGAAACCATGACGAACATTCTATTTCCGGAGCTGTCGACCGGGCAGCTTGCGACTCGCGAATACGCATCCACGCGAAGCCGGGCCGATCAGGACGGCGCGCAACTGTCATTCGCCGATTTCCTGCGAATGATGGGAGCACTGCCTGCTTTGGAAGTCACGGCGGAAACTGCCGCGATCGCCGCCACGCAGGCCTCGCCACCAAGGGCCGTGAACATCGAGGGCTTGCAAACGATGCAGGCGCAATCCGCGATGTGGCTGGAAGACGGCTTTCGCGAGTTATTGAACATTGCCTACGGCGAGCAACCATCGATCGAGTCCACGGGCACGATCGATCCGATATTGGGTTCGCCGTACATGGCTCGTCTGTTTACCGAGGCGAATGCCGGTGAAGCTCGGCTGATTCCGATTCCCGCCACCACGTTCACCGATGAGTCCGTTCGCCCCGACGGCACGGACTGGTTGACGCGCGGTGAAACGCGAGAAGCCAACGAGTTGCCGCAACCGACCGGTGCATACCCGGCGTTCTTGACCGGTGAAGCCAAGACGGAAGCATGGACCCAGTTTCGACTCAGTTCGCCGGATGTCGATCCATTGCTGCTCGGACGCAATCCGTATGTCGTCGAGCAAATGTCGGATCCGATCGTGAATTGGGCGCAGCTCAACAAGAATGGCGAGCAAACCGAATTCCACGTGCGACTCGATCCACCGGAACTCGGAGCCGTCCGCTTGGTGATCAATACGTCGGATGATGCGATTTCCGTGCAGTTGGTGACGGCATCGGACGCGACTCGCGACGTCATGCAGTCTCACCTTGCCGACCTCGTGCAAGCGCTGGAGTCCGCGGGTCTCAACCTGGATGCGTGCGATGTCACGTGTGACGAATCGTTTGCACATGCGGATCCGCCAGTCCCGGTGGATCCCTTCGAACCGCGATCTCAGTTCGCGCTGACTCGGGCATTCGGCGAATTCCTCGACTCGCCAAACGTGCTCAGTGAAGACCGCGTCGACATGGTCGTTTAGAGCCCAACTTTCGATCGGACTGATCGGACGGATCCGACCGATCGGACGCATGTGATTGGCAATCGCTACCCCGCTTGAAGGTGCTGTTCCAGGGACTCAAGCAATTCGTGGATCGGCCAACTTCGGGACGCCACCTGCACCTCGGCGTCCGCTTGCATCCACGTGCGGATCTTCTTTTCAGCGGAAACCACCGTGCTGTGATTGCGGCCGCCGAAGTGCTGACCGATCTCTCGATAGGCGGCTTGCGTGTGTTTGCGAGCCAAATACATCGCCAACATGCGTGGTTGGCTGATCGTCCGCTGGCGAGACGATGATCGCATTTCGTCCACATCCAGGCCGAAGAAATCGCAGACCGTGCGTTCGACGTCTTTCACTTTGACGACTCGGATGCAGTCTCGCTCCAGTTCAGACAGCAACTTGCGGGCGGCCGCCAACTCCACGCGTCGCCGACTCATGCTGTGAAACGAGTCCAGCACGTTGAGAGCCCCCTCAAGTTCCCGCACGTTGTTGCGAAAACGATCGGCGACGTATTCCATGGTGGCGTCTGAGAACACGCCGTCCAGCTTCGCCGCCTTGCGACGCACAATATCCAGTCGCGTCGTTGCGTCGGGTGGCTCCAATCGACACACAAGGCCGGACACAAACCGCGACGTCAATTCGTCGCTCAGTTTCGTCAACAGCTTCGGATGCCGGTCCGACGACAGAATGACTTGCCGATCGTATTCGTCCAATCGTTTGTAGGTGTGCAGGAATTCCTCCTGCATGACTCGTTTCGAGTCCAGGAAATCAATGTCGTCGACGAGCAACACGTCCACGTTTCGAAACCGTTGGCGGAAACTCGGGAGCGAGTGTTCGCGGAGGGCCTGCGTGAAGTAGTTGGCGAAGGCTTCAGCCGTGATATACGTCACATTCAACGATCGGTGAGTGCGACGCAGCCCGCGATAGATTCCCTCCAGGAGGTGTGTCTTGCCGGTTCCGACCGGCCCGTGGACAAACAGCGGGTTGAACCGAGCCGCTGGAGAATCGCAGACTTGGCGAGCCGCCGTGACCGCCAACTGATTGCATGACCCTTCCACAAAATCGGTCAGATCGGCGAATCGACGACCACCGTTGGATCGCCCGCCGGTTTTGGAGGGCTGTGAAGCCGCACCCGTTGGCCGTCGCGCTTGGTCCGCCGCCCGACGCCTGGCCGATGGGGCGGCAGCAGCCTCCGCCGCAACATGGGAATCCGTATCGGCATCAACATCCCACTTCACCGTCGCAGTCGGTCCGAGAACCAATTCGGCGACGCTTTGCAGCGGATCTCGAAACTGCTTTTGCATCCAACTCAACAGAAAAGGGCTGCCGACCCCCACCGTCAGTTGATCCAGCGTCACCGTCAGACGCGTCTTGGCGTCGAACCAATTGCGGTAGTTCGAATCACCCACCGCGCGTTGGATTTCGCGGACCAATTGAGCCGCAGCAGCCCGGGTCCTTTCGGAAACGTGAGACTGCGCGGAAGCCCGAGACGTCGCGGAAGCCGGTGGCGTCGCGGATTCCGGTGACGGCTCGCACGCCGCAACCGGCTCGTTGTCCCCACAGCGAATCACGGTATCGCTTGCGGATGAACGACTTGGAGACGCGTGACATGTGTGATTCTCGGGATGTTGTGCAAGCGCATCGTCCTTCTCGGAATCTGAAATCTGCGGAAACTCGGCCTGTAGACCGAGCGCATTGGCCGTACGGTACGCCAACTGGTCGGTTCGCATCGTGCGACCCCCAATGCGTACGTTCCCACAACCCTTCATCATGAAGGTGCGCCAATCGCTGAACAGCACTCCTTTGCCGCACCAGACCTTGGTTCCGGGCGATTGAGAACGTCGCGTGCGTGACTGATTGGATGGCATCGCTCAATCGCCACGAAACCCCTTCGTGGCAATTGACGCCATGGACTCTGAACAAACTCATCGCTAATCAGTCGCACCCACTCGACGCCCCGCTCGGGCACATTGGGGTTGACTGCCAGCTCACTCACTCGGTCGCGATGTTAGTCCTCGGAATCGCGCTGTCAAATCAGAATCGGCAATTCTCAAAGGAGTCATTTCGCGCCTCGAATCGGCCGGTTGAATCCGCGTTGATTCCGAGAAATCCCTCGCCCAAATCACCCACATTCCATTGTGGATAAGATGTTGGGAACGGCTGCGACGGGAGTTCGACCGCGCACGACCGACCGCCCGATTTCCGATTCACGCGACGGCCTCGATGAAGGCTCCAGGCCGTTAATCCCCGAGGTTTACGCCGATTCTCAGTCAATCACTCGTCGCGGACGAAAGCAAATCGGGCAACCGTCCGGCCCTCGTGCTGCACGGATTCGAGGAACATCTGAAGCGGTCGAGCCCACAATCCACGCTCGCCGTAATCCTGCCGGTACACGACCAACTCGTCATCCGTCTCGCTGTGCCGAGCCACGCCCAGCACGATGTATTCGTTTCCCTTGAAGTGACGATATCGACCCGACTTCACGGCAATCTCCTTTTGCTTTTCACACAACCCGTTTGCTTCATGATCTGGTTCGGTTTCCGACCTTTCAAGTTCGACGACAACTCGAAACGACCAGGACGCAGAGGTTTCCGCTTTGACTTTTTATCACCCCCCAATCCAGTGCGAACCCCGTCTCGCACCCTTGTCGGGGGCAAAGAGTCAGATTGACTGCAATTCGGAATCCATATCTCATACCGCACCTCTCTCTCCCCATTCAGAACTTCTCAACCGACGTCAGACGGCACGACCGGCGGATTCCGTTTGACGGGTATGCTGGCGAAAACTTATGCCCCTTCGATCGATCCGGTGGCGGTGCGCGCCGGCTCTCTTGCTGGCAATCCTTTCCACCGTGCAACTCGTCGGTGACGAGCCGATTCCTCCGCAAGCTGCGCCGCTCTTTCAGCTCAGATCGGTCGACGAGGTATTGAGCCTCGCGGCACCTCTGTCGCAGTTCTCGGTACCTGTCCCGGATTCATTGAAACCGGACGATCCATCGCCGGAAAATCCAACAACGAGCGGTGCTACCACAAGTAAAGCCTCAAACGGCAGTTCGGCAATTGGCGATCACTCGAAGATTGACGAATTCAATCGCCCGCATGTGACTTTCTTGAATGGGAAAACGCGTACGCCGAGTGCAGCCGGAACTCAGCCGAAACCACTCAGCGTGCGACAAACCGACGCGAACCATCAGAGGGACTTGCGACCGACGAACCCACCCGTACGGAATGTGTCTCGCGAAAACGAGTGGAATGCATCTCCGAAAACGCGAGTGACATCCCATCAACAAACTCAATCCCCGCAACCATTCGCGCCGCCGGCCGCCGACACGACTCTGCGATTGCAACCTCCGATCATTTCCAACGAAGTGCTTCCTGGGGCGGCAAATCCCATCCTCGCCTCCGCCGTTGCTGCCGCGACCGAAATGCAGCAGTTACTGGCGCAAGTCGAAGCCGACACCGAGTTGACGAGCGTGGTCAAGACAGAGCAAATTCAAAAACTGAAGCAGGCATTGGAGTCCCTCAAGATTGCCGAAACCGGTGCTGCAACGTCCGAGCAGTATCGGGCCGACGTGAAGAACGTGCCTGTACTGATGGAACAATTGAAGCTGGAACTCGGCAAGACATCGGTCGAAGTCGTTGTTGATCCTCCACGTGAAGAGACGCTCGTGCAGCTTGAGCAACGACAAGCTGCCGTGGAAACGGAATTGCTGGGCCTACAAAAGTCCGTCGAAAAAACTACCGGTGAAGAAGCGACCCGCGCGGATCGCAAAACAAAGTTGCCCGGTTTGATCGACAAGACCCAACAGGACTTGGCTGCGGCACGGGCCGTCTTGTCCGCGGCAACCGGCGGCGATGCGATCGTCGCGAAGGTTGGAAAAGCGGAATTGGTCGCCCGCGTGCTGCGGCTCGAGTCGCAGTTGTCGCTGTTTCAAATCGAAGGTCAGCGTCAGGATGCGCGGGCTCCGCTGCTGACCCTGCAAAACGAATTGTTGCAGCGAAAAATCGCGGAACAAAAGAAGGTCGTCGTTGCTTGGAAGGAAGTGGTGACGAACTTCCGCCGGGCAGAGGCCGAGCGACAGGCCCGCGAAGCCCGAGACCGCGTGGCCGACGCCCATCCGGCGCTTCATGAACTGGCCGAACGCAACGCCGCGCTTGCGGAAGAACGCGTGAAACTCGCCGCGCTCATCGAGACCACGACGAAGCAATTCGAAGCCGGGAAACAGGAATTGACGGATGTGACCGACAGCTTCACGAAGGTCAAAAACAAGCAAAAGGCCGCCGGGCTCACGACGGCCATCGGCCTGTACCTTCGCAACCAACGAGACCGTCTGCCGGATCGAGCCGAATTGGTTGTCAAACTTGGAAAAATGGAAGCGGAGATTTCCCGGATTCAGCTCGCCGGCATGGCGTTGCGGGACGAGCAAAAAGACATCGCGGACCAGAACGCATCCATTCAGCGAATCATGGCCGGCGTCGATTGGGATCGTGGCACCGTGGACAACGTCAACGTCCGGCAAATGGTCGAGGAGATGCTGGCGTCGAAACGCGGGTAAGTCGGCGACTTGCTCAATGATTATGAAACGTATCTCGACGACCTGGGTGATTTCGAATTTCAGACCCGTCAACTCATCAAGGAATCGGACCAATACGCGGCTTACATTGATGAAAACGTGCTGTGGATTCGCAGCACCGACGTACTTTCGCTGGAAGACGTCACGTTGGCACTGCGCGCGTTCCGCTATTTCTTGGCTCCGGCCAAATGGGGCGAACTGTGGGGTGCGATCAAACAAGCCGTCGTCCACCATCCGTTCTTCAGTGGATTGGCGGTACTCCTCTGTTTGATCGTCGTGTTCTATGAGCGAAGAATCCGGCGCACGCTGCGGGAACTCGGCCAGATCACCTCGGACGGCGAGTCGACGCGATTCCTGCCCACGCTCTACGGCCTCGCGCTCACGGTTGCCGGTGCATCGTTATGGCCCGGACTGTTGGCGTTGATGTCCTGGATGTTGTCGACCGCCCCCAACTCAGCACCGTTCGTAGAAGCCGTGGCCACCGCATTGAACGTCACGGCCGTTTCGTTCTGGACACTCGGCGTCTTGCGGCAAACGTGTCGACCGGACGGGATCGGCGAAGCCCATTTCGGCTGGAACGCCGACGATCTCAAGATCGTGTACAAAAACATGTCTTGGCTCATGCTGTTGGGGTTGCCGATTGTGTTTGCGGTCGTGCTGATCGATGCGCACGAGGAATCCGCATGGATCGACTCAGCCGGACGATTGCTGTTTGTCGCAATTATGTTGACGTCCAGCGTCATCCTGCGGCGGATTGTGCATCCTCGGACCGGCGCCTTGCGGCAGACCCTGGAAAACCACCCGTACGGTTGGCTGAATCGACTGCGATTCGTGTGGTATCCACTTTCGATTGGCACGCCGCTGGCCTTCGCCGTCCTCGCGATCGTGGGCTACTACTACACGGCTGAGCAACTGACCGAACGACTGACGACGACTGTGTGGCTAGCGCTGGGCCTGTTTCTGGTGCAGGCCCTCGTGAGTCGTTGGGCGCGCATCGCCGACAACCGCTTGCAGTCGGAATTGGCCGCCCAAGCCGCCGCGGCGGTCGCCGACCAAGCAGCGACACCCGAAACTCTTGGCGAATCGGAAGCCCCCGGTGAATCGATTGCTGAAAACGAATTCTCGCCGTCGTTGCAGGAGCCGCGCGGAAATCCGTTGTGGTCCCCAGAAGTCCCGGCGGTCGCGCAAACCGACCCGCCCGTCGTCGTGGCGGAATTACGACCGGACGAACCGCAGACTTCCAACAACGCGCATCAAATGCGGGCGTTGGTTCAGGGAGTCATGTTGCTGTGTTTCGTGCTGGGCAGTTGGTCCATTTGGTCCAACGTGCTACCCGCATTGGGCATCCTGGATCGAGTCGAACTTTGGAGCACGACCGTCAGCGTTGCGGAAACCATCGATAACGGTGTCGGGAAGTCCGTCACGCAAATGGTCGACAAGCGAGTGCCGATCACGTTGGCTCACATGCTGCTCTGCATGGCCATCATTGCCATCACGATCGCATCGGCCAAAAACGTGCCGGGGCTGATGGAAAGCCTCTGTGGATTCGCCGCACGATCCGCGAATCGTCGTGACCAGTATCCGTGGTCCGCTTACAGCGATTGTCGCATGATCAACGGTACCATCGCCAAAATCCCTACGTCCGGTCTGCCCCATCGTTCTCTTACAATGCAACGGTGCTTAGATCTCAAGCGGTCGACTTGCGTCGTCGATGCTAACCTTGCCCAGAAATGGATGCACTGGTGACCGTGTTGAATTTAATCGAAGGATGGAGGGGGCATGATCTTGAGAATCCGGTTTCTACTATTGATGTCGTGTTGCCTGCTTACGGCAACCAATCTTCTTCGCGCGCAAAGTCCGAGCGACATTCCGTGCGATGCAGATTGTCTGCCGAAACTCAGCGAGGAACTCAAGGCCGACCCGATGGACTGCTGCGGCACCGGCTACGAGCAAGAAACGTGGTGGGCAGGCTTAATGGAAGGCAAGAAGACGCTCTTTAGCGGACTCAATGAACAGCTTAAGCCATTGGGGATCTCGGTCGGCGGCTATATGCTGCATGGAGTCAACACGACATCCGACGACCCCACGAACCCGCCCAGTGGATTCGGCAATCTGCCGGCTGCCGGACTTGTGTATCGCTCGGACGACTATCAATTGAATCGAATCCTATTGTCGGCATCCCGCAAACCTCAGCCGTTCATCGGTGGTTGGAATCTCGGTGGTGTCGTAACCATGATGTACGGTTCCGATTATTTCGCCCTGCAATCACGCGGGCTCGAAGCGGAAGGGGATTTTAGCAACAATTGGAATTCCGACAGCGGTTCCGGACTTCTGGGCCGAGCACTTATGGGCGTTGCCATGCCCAACCTTTACGCCTTGGCCGTCAAGGATGATGTGTCTGTCAAATTGGGTCACTTTTTTCACCCAGGCGGTCTGGAGCAATTCGAATCACTTGGAACCGGCATCGCATATTCCGCAACGTATTCATCCTCTTTCGTAGCATTCCGTTTCGTGACGGGCATGGAAACCGAATGGAAAGCGAATGAGCAAACCACTGTGTTGGGCGGCTTTCACCGCGGGCGCCGCAATTGGGGAGACAACAATAATCACTTGAACGGCTTCGGCGGATTTCGATGGAAGTCCTGCGATAAGAAAACCGAGTTTGCGTATATCATGGACATTGGGGCCGAAGACAACGCAGGCAACAATCAACAGTATGTGCAGAGCATCGTGGCCTCGCAAAAACTAGCTGATAAGCTGACGTACATGATTCACTCGGACTATGGTTATGTTGAAAACGAAGGCATCAATCGTTCGTCGGCACAATTCTTAAGTTTCGTTAATTACATATTCTACGACTTAAACAAGAAATGGGTTGTCGGTTGCCGCTATGAAGTGTTTGACGACATGGGCGGTACACGCGTGATCCCCCGACCCGGCTTCCCGGCGCAGGCACCTGGTATCTGGCAACAATTCGCAATCGGTGCCGTGTATAAGATGACTCCGGACGTATGGCTCCGCTGGGGACTTCGGTGGGACTGGTTCAATCCCGATGGCCCCGCCCCGGCCGGTCCGTTCAACGAGGGCAAGAAGCGAGACCAAACGATGCTGTTCATGGCGATGCAGATTACGTTGTAAGCATTGCAAGTGTGTCGAAACGCTTGGGAAGTCGGGGCCTGCTCGGTTTGCGGCCCGTTCGCTTTGATGCGGTCGACCGTCGCCTGCCAAAAGAATTGCGGCGGCGGTCGACATCATCCGCGCTAGCCGCCCGCTCCCACGCGGTCTTTTACTTTCATCAGTTGACGCTTCATTTCGGCGATCGACTGCCAACGATCGTCCGGGTTGGTGGCCAACCCCTTCATGATCGTCGTTTCAAGATCGGCATCGATATTCGGCACATATTGGCTGATCTTCTTCGGCGGATGATTGATGTGTTGCACGACCGCATCGAGCGTGCGGGCTGCTTCCCACGGAAACTGCTGCGTGTACATTTCGAAACACGTCACCGCAAAGGAAAACACGTCTAAACGCTGGTCGGTGGATTGCCGTTTCACAAGTTCCGGAGCCATGTAGTTGGCGGTGCCGGTACGGTTTCCCGGTCGGCGGTATTCCGGCGTGTTCGGGACGACCAGGCCGAAGTCGATCAGCTTGACCACGTTGTCACTGGACACCATCACATTTCGCGGACAGATATCGCGGTGGATCCAATCCGCGTTGTGAAACTGTTCGATACCCTCGGCCAATTGGATCATGAAATCCAGACGATGAGCTTTCATCGTGTCGTTCTGCATGTCCACGAAAAAACTCAGCCCCGCGCCATCGACGAATTCCATGACCAAGAACTGCTCCTTGGCTTTGGTGAGCCCGTGCTCCAAAGTCTCGACAATATTCTTGTGCTTGAGTTGAACGGCGATCTCGCCTTCCGTCGGCTTTTCCAGCCCCTTGAAGCGGGCTTCGAGCTTTTCGGTCTTCTCTTTGTCGAGCACTTTCACGGCCACGATCCGGCCGGTTCGCGAATCGCGGGCCTTCCATACTTTCGACATGCTGCCCTGACCGACGCGGCTCATCAGATCGAACCGTTTTGTCAGGTCGATCTTTTCCAGCCTGCCGTTGTTCTTGTTTGACCCGAATAGGTCCTTCAGAAACTTCATGGTCAACCAACACGCTTTAGGCAATCCGGCTATTCGGCCCGAACAGACGGTGATGAGGTTTGCTGGTCTTGGTGGCCGGGCGGTTCAATTCTCGGGCACAGACGATGACAAGTCGCCGATCTCACATTTCGCAATAATCGATGATGCGGGCAATCTCGGAACGCAAGTCCTTGCGGTGAACGATCCGATCGACAAATCCGTGCTTCAAGAGAAACTCGCTCGTTTGAAATCCCGGCGGCAAATCAATCTTGACCGTGGATTTGACCACCCGCGGACCCGCGAAACCAATGAGCGCTCGCGGTTCGGCGATCACCACGTCCCCCAATGACGCAAAACTGGCGGCGACGCCACCCATCGTGGGATTGGTCATCACCGAGATGAACAAGCCGCCTGCTTGGTTGTAGCGTGCCAGCGCGGCAGACGTCTTGCCCATTTGCATCAACGACAGAATACCCTCGTGCATCCGCGCCCCGCCGCCGGAACCGCTGACGATTACCAGCGGCAGTTTCATCCGCGTCGCTTGTTCAATCGTCCGAGTCAATTTCTCGCCCACAACGGATCCCATGCTGCCCATGATGAACGCGGAATCCGTCAGTCCGAACATCAACGGACGACCGCGCATATAACCTCGACCGACCACGCAGGCTTCACTGAGGCCCGTCTTTTTCTGTTCCTCGACGAGCCGATCCTTGTACGGCTTCTTGTCGGCGAACAGCAGCGGATCAAGCGGCATGATGTTTTCGAAAAGCGGCTCGAAGCTGTCCGTATCGAGCAGTTGTTCAATCCGTGTGGCGGCCGACACATAAAAGTGATGGTCGCATTCCGGGCAAACGTTCAGGGCCTTTTCCACGTGCTTGCTGAACACGGTGGCTTTGCAGCCGTCGCATCGCAGCCACATACCCTCCGGCACGCCTCGCTTCTGCGACGCGGCTTGAACGCCTGAATCGATTTGTGGTTTCTCCACCGAACTCATGGTTCTCGGTGTCTCCCAAAGGGGGCCTTGCCTTACGAATACAACAAGCGACGGGTATGGAACTTCGATTTCCGACGTGTCGGCACGACTCAATGCCTGCCGTTGCCCGAACCGTTCGGCGTCGGATCGGCGTGACCATTTCCGGCGGGTTTCGACTCGGCCCCGTTCCCGTTTCCGTTCTTAGCGCCACCGACGACAACGTACTCGACTAAGCGACTCTCGTCACAGCAACATTGTGATTTGAACGTGGGATGATCTTCGCCTTCGACGACGCACCGCACCAGTGTGGCCATTGGTTCCGAGACGACGACCGCGAAGCTTCGTTTCTTCTTCAGCGGCTTATGAATCGCCTTGCGAGCGCGTTCCATCACGTCGCCGACCATTTCGCCTTCGGGCGGGCACACCGTGCCGGGTGATTCCTGCCACTGCTTGTAGACTTTGGCGAATTTTCGCCGCACGTCTTCCTCGGGCAGCCCTTCCCACAGCCCTTGCCGCAGGTTTCGCAATCCGTCCGTTTCTTTCACGCGGACTCCCAAAGCCGCGCCGATCGCCGCCGCCGTGCTGCGTGACGGCTCGCTGGGATCGCTGTAGATCAATTCGAGCGGGACATGACGAAGTTGTTCGACGATGCGGCTGACTTGCTGCGTACCTCGATCATTCAGAGGTACGCCCAGCGAACCCTTAATCCGGTGTTGGTCGTCAAAGTCCGTGTGACCTGGGCGAACCAGCACAACATGATCCGACATAACTAAGCTTTCAAAAACGCGAGACTCGCCTGCCGCGTGTGACCGATCGGTGCTGAGAACGACGCAGCGTAATCCGTTGTGGGCGATATCTTCCGATGGAACTGAAAACCGTTCCAGTCGAGTTTTCATTGTTCGAGAATTGTCTGAATGTCCCGATCCGTGAGCACAAGAATTCGGGAGTCAAACTGTTCTAGCGGCTCCGCTGGCAAGTTCCACAAGTTGGCGAATCGCGGCACGATAGTCATGAGCATCAAAAATCGCACTCCCCGCGACAAAAATATCGGCGCCGGCCGCGGCGGTCCGAGCAATCGTCGCTTCGCCAATGCCTCCATCCACCGACACGAGTTTCTCGGATCCGACCAGTTGGCGAAGCTGGGCAATCTTGGGAATGGCATCCGGAATAAAGGATTGTCCGCCGAACCCCGGCTCGACACTCATCACCAGGACGAGATCGCAATCGTCAAGATACGGTAGCAGTTTCGAAACGGGAGTCCCCGGATTCAGCGCCAACCCGCAACCCACATCCGCGCTTTTGATTCGCTGCAACAGAGACGTGGGGTCCGGGACGGCTTCGATGTGGATGGTGATCAGGTCGCAACCCGCGTCGATGTAGTCGTCGAGGAAGCGATCAGGATTCGAAATCATCAAGTGTGCGTCGAACGGATGATCCGTCATCGTCCGCAGCGAATTGATGACCATCGGCCCATAGGACAGATTGGGCACAAAATGTCCGTCCATGACATCCAAGTGGAAAACCGCTGCGTCAGCATCGGCCAGCAACTGCATCTCGCGGTGCATGTTGCCGAAATCGCATTTCAGCATCGACGGGGCAATTACCGGAGCGGCTGCGCGAAGACGTTCCAGTACGGACGATCGGTTCATGAGTGGCTTTGAGGAATGAACTGAGAAATGCGGCACGTCGCCGGGGTTGGATTCATTGTGGTCTTTGCTTGAACCACCGTCCAGCCGATTGCCTGGGCGGTGGACTGATTCACATCGCGTCCAAGGCCCCGAAAGTTTCCGAAGATTCACGTCAATTCTCGGAATTGTCCGAAATATGAAAAATAAACGTCGGCAGTCGCGCATCTTTTGCGGCGCGACATTGCATTTTGCGGCAAGGATTCGAGATGACAAGTTCCGAGACTCACTTGAGCGACCTGGATTGGACGGCTTTTCGCTACGTCAGCGGCGAGTTGTCTGTGTCCGAGGTCGATTCATTCGAACAGATTTTGGCGGACGATTTGCAGGCAGCTTTGGCGGTGTCCCGCGCGGTGCAGACGACGCAAGCCATTCAGTTGACCGTTCCCAAGACCGAACCAGCCGTTCGGTCGGCAATCGTGGTCACGCGTCGCTCGGACGCTGCCTGGCGAAACCGGATCATGGTGGTGCTGGCTGCGGCTTGCGTGTTGGTCGTCGCGACCTTGGCGTTCGAGTCATCGGTTCCGCGATCGGATTTGGTCAGCCAGTCGTTTGTGGATTTGCCGGAAGAGACCGACGCGTATTCAGTGGCCCCGGATGCGGAGTTGGTTGCGTTTTGGGTTGATTCCGAGTCGGCACTTGAGACGGAACTTGCCCCACCGGAAGTACCGTCGGCAGCCAACGTGCTGGAAGTCCCAGACTGGTTGCTTGCGGCTGTTGACGTCGAGGCTCAACTTGGTGCCCGCGAGCCGGTGAAAGACCAGCGGCCAACTCACAACTGAACTATTCAAAGTTGAACGGTCCAATCAGTCGGATTTATGGCGATCATGTCTAGGCGATTCATGTCACGTTCATTTTCATCACTCATCATTCCCGTCGGCTTCGGGTGTGCGGTGGTGATGTGTGTGTTTTCGCCGGGTTTGACTGACGATTCAACAGCTAAGTCGCAGTCCGCTGAGTCGCGAATCGACAAGACCCCCAAAACTTCCAAGCTGACTTTGGTTTCTGCAGGTGCGGTGACGCCGAGCGACGAGGCGATTGCATTGGACTTTGCTCAGGCTCATCACCCGGAATTGGCGGGGCTGGTCATTCGGCTGCAAAAACGGATGCAAAGCCAATACGCCCGCGCGATTCAGGAATTGCATGTGGATGCCACTCGCATCAACCGGTTGCAGCAGCGGCTTCCCGAACGCTACGACGTGGAATTGAAGATTTGGAAGATTAGTTCGCGGGCACGACTGCTGGCGGCTCGTTTGATTCACGTCGGCAACGCGAAGGCACGCGAGCAAGGGGAATCGAATCTGAAGCAGTTGCTGCTGGAACTGACGGAAGCGAAAGCAGCCAAGCTGAAACTTGAAGAACAGCGTCTTGCTTTGCGGCTCGAAACGGTACGCCGTTCCATCGCCTTGATCCAAGATGATTCAGAAGCAGCAGCGGATCGAGAATTGGCTCGATTGAAGCGGTCGCTGCAGCGTTACAGCAAGACGAAATCCACGACGAAGAATCCTGCCAAGCCCACCGCCAAGCAAGTTTCGACGAAACTCGAAAACAACTGAGACCATCTGAAAAAGCGGGACAGGCACGCACATGTTGAAATTCGGAATTTCATTGGCACAACATGCGGGAGCCTGTCCCGGTTTTTCAGATGGCTCCTAGGCGTCCCTCCAAGTTCCTACCTGACCGGTCGCAATTCCGGCTCTTCCCAAGTGCTTTCACGCCAGAAGAGCCATCGGCCACCTCCCTCCCAACGTGACGAATTGTGTGACTCTGCATTCAATGACTGCTTGCCGAGAACACGCCAACCAAGGAGCGAAAAATGATTCGACGAGTCGCCGTTTCCACCTTAGTGCTTGGGGCATTGGCGGTGGTCGCATCCGACCTCTCCGCCGCGGACGACCTCAAGCCGATCTCGCAACGGTTTGCGGTCGCGAAGCCGGCTGAAGTACCGGATTTTCAGCGCCACCTCGTGCCGCTGATGGGAAAACTCAGTTGCAACGGTCGAGCTTGCCACGGATCGTTCCAAGGACAAGGTGACTTTCGTCTGTCACTGTTCGGCTACGACTTCAAGATGGACCACGACGGGCTGTCGGAACGGATCGACACCGACGCGCCTCGCGACAGCTACGCCTTGCAAAAAGCCACGTTGAGCGAGCCACACCGTGGCGGCAAACGCATGGAAGTCGATAGCTGGCAGTACAAAGTCTTCCTTCGGTGGATTGAAGGCGGAGCGAAGCCCGTCGCCGAAAAACGCGCCGCGCTGACGCGATTGGAAATCACGCCGTCCGAGATCGTGTTCCAAAGCAAAGGGCAGGAAATCCAACTCAAGGCCGTTGCCGTGTGGTCCGACGGGACTCGCGAAGACGTCACGCCGCTGTGTCGTTTTAAGTCGAACGACGACCAAATCTGTGAAGTTACCGCGAACGGCAACCTGACCGCCGGTAATCCGGGCGATTCGCATGTCGTTGCGTTCTACGACTACGCCGTGGTTGCCACACCCGTGATGCGACCTGTCAGTGACCAAGTCGGCATGAAGTATCCGGCCGTCAGCACCCCGACACGCGTGGACGAATTGGTCGTCGAGAAACTCCGCAAAATGGGCGTTGTGCCGTCCGATCTGTGCACCGACGCCGAGTACCTGCGTCGCGTGAGCCTGGACTTGATCGGCACGCTGCCGAAGCCCAAAGACGTGGAAGCCTTCGTGGCCAGCAAGGATGCGAACAAACGCGCCAAGAAAGTCGACGAGCTACTCGAATCATCCGCATATGCTGCGTGGTGGACCACCAAGCTCTGCGATTTCACCGGCAACAACGACGATCAACTGAATAATGTTTCGCCCGTGCGTGGCAGAACCAGCGAGGAATGGTACGGCTGGATCGAAAAACGCGTGGCGAACAACGTGCCCTACGACGAACTCGTCGCGGGAATCGTGACCGCAACCAGTCGCGCCCCGAAGCAGTCATACCTCGACTATTGCAAAGAGATGAGTTCCATCTATCGCGACGATTCCAAGAAGTCGTTCGCCGATTTGCACAGCATGCCGTACTACTGGGCTCGCCGAGATTTCCGTGAACTGGAAGCCCGAGCCATCGGCTTCGCGTACTCATTCCTGGGCATTCGCATTCAATGTGCCCAATGCCACAAGCACCCGTTCGATCAATGGTCGACCGACGATTTCCACAAGTTCAAGAACTTCTTCTCGCGGGTCAACTACGCTAATCGAGGCAGTGATCCCAAGGAATACGCCAAGTTGTTGAAGGACTTGGGATTGGACGGCAAGAACGGTGGCAACTTGCGACGCGAGTTGCCGACGCTGCTGAACCAAGGCAAAACCATTCCGTTTCCGGAACTGGTGGTGTCGGCTCGCCCGGTTCGTAGCCGCAATAACGAGTACCCCACATTCACGGGAGCCAAGCTGCTGGCCGGCCAAGAATACGACATCACGAAAGTCGAAGACCCGCGAACCTTGGTCATGGACTGGCTGCGTGCCAAAGACAACCCGTTGTTCGCACGAGCATTCGTCAACCGTGTGTGGGCCAGCTACTTCAACGTTGGCATCGTCGAACCTGCGGACGACAACAGTCTCGCCAATCCGCCCAGCAACAAGCCGTTGCTCGACTTTCTGTCCGAGGGATTCGTCAAGAGCGGCTTCGACATGAAATGGGTGCATCGCACGATTGCCAACAGCGCCACCTATCAACGCAGTTGGCGTGCGAATGAAACGAACAAGACGGACGAGCGGAATTTCAGCCGATCCATTCCGCGTCGCTTGCCTGCTGAAGTCGCGTTCGACGCACTCAAGTTCGCCACGGCATCGGACTCGGAACTGGAAAAAATGCATTCCGGGACCGACGGACGTTCGATCGCGTTGGCGGCGGCTGGAGCCCGAGCGTCTCGCACGCAATATGCGTTGGGTGTGTTTGGTCGATCGACTCGCGACAGCAACTGCGACTGTGATCGCTCATCCGAGCCCAGCCTGTTGCAGACCGTGTTCCTACAGAATGACCAAGAAGTCATGCGGATGGTGGACGCGTCTCGGACAAGTTGGGTGGGGCAAGTCGCTGCCGAGATCAATCCCAAACGGGCTCGTGCGACCAACAACACCCAAGGCGGCAACGGGAATGGAAACCAAGCGACCCGAATCCGCAAGCAATTGACCACGGCCATGCAAGCAGTCGAAAAAGCCAAGAAGGCCGGGAACGACAAGCTTGTCGACACGACGCAGAAACGCGTCAAAGCCTTGCGTGCTCAATTGCAAAAGGTCGCACCGGCTGCGGCACCGCAGAACAAAGCTGCTGGGGAAAAAGTGGAAGTCGCCGAAGCGCGAATCCAGGATTTCGTCAAGCAGACCTATCTGCGGGCACTCAGCCGCTACCCATCGGTCGACGAACTTAGCCGGTCGCAGCAATACATTCAGCAAGCCGACGACACGGTCGATGGTGTCCGAGATTTACTGTGGGCACTGCTGAATACGAAAGAGTTCATTGTGAATCACTAAGAACTCGCGCAAGAACGACTTCCCGTTTCGTAGCCACGCTCGCCAGAGCGTGGGCGTAGTAGTAGCCACGCTCGCCAGAGCGTGGGCTTTTGAGAGCAGAACCAAACCCACGCTCGGGCGAGCGTGGCTACTCAACTTCCAAAACCAAACAATCAACACAAAGGGAATTCTCTATGGCAACTCACATGACATGCGATGGTGCTTCTCGACGCGATTTCATCAAAGCGGGAGTGCTCGGTGGAGCTGGCCTAACGCTGGCCGGTTACATGCAACTGGCGGCGGCCGGTGAAGTGAAGAGCAATGCGACTGCCAAGCGCGGCATCTTCATCAACCTCACGGGAGGACCGTCCCATATGGACACCTTCGATCTGAAGCCGAAGGCGCCCAAAGAATACCGTGGCACGTTCAATCCGATTCAGTCGAATGTTGACGGTATCGAGTTCAGCGAGCATCTTCCCAAGCTCGCTCTGTGTGCGGACAAGTTCGCGATCATTCGCGGTATGAGCCACACGCTGGGAGCACACCGGCTGGGCACGGACTACGTCAATGCGGGCACCAAACCGCTGCCGTCGCTGGAGTTCCCCGGTTATGGAGCAGTGGTTTCTAAGGAAACCGAGCAAGTTAATCCGATCGACCTGCCGGCATTTGTCGCCGTTCCGAACGGAAATCAGCGACCCGGTTTCCTCGGTGTCAAATATGCTCCGCTGAACACCGCAGCCACGCCGCGAATCGGCACGCCGTTCTCGGTCCGAGGCATCGCGCTGTCCGGCGGTTTGACGATCAAGGAAGTCGAAAAGCGACAAAACCTGCTTCGCGAACTGGACTCGACTTTCGAGAGCGCCGATGCGAACAGCCAATTGCTCGACGGCCTGGATCGATTCAGCCAACAAGCTCACTCGATCATCACGTCGAAGCGTTCACGCGATGCATTCGACATTAGCAAGGAATCGCCCGCGTTCACCAAGCCGTTCGGCGAAGACGCGTTCGGGGCGAGCTGTTTGCTGGCAAGTCGGCTGGTCGAATCCGGCGTGCGTTTCGTGTCGCTGACACTCGGCGGCTGGGACACGCACTCGGACAACTTCACCAAGTTGAGCACCAACTTGTTGCCGCGACTGGACACCGGTTTGGCCGCGCTGTTCAACGGCCTGGCGGAAAAAGGCTTGTTGGATTCAACGGCTGTGTTCGTCACCGGCGAATTCGGTCGCACGCCGAAGATCAACTCGCGAACTGCGGAAGGCGGTCGAGACCACTATCCGCGAGCCATGTTCATGCTGATGGCGGGTGGCGGCATCAAGGGCGGGCAGGTTGTCGGCAAGAGCGACGACAAAGCCACTCTTCCGGACGGCAAGGGCTTCAAGCCGGATGATGCCGCCGCGACGTACTATCACGCGCTCGGCATCGACCACACCAAGGAATACCACACGAACACCGGTCGACCGATCATGATCGTTCGCGAAGGCCAAGTGATCAAAGAGCTGTTTTCCTAAACGATTCAATACACAACTCAGCTAAGGCGATGTCGCCGATAGCTAACTCTCCCCTCTTTTTTGGACTATGGAGTCTCTTCAATGAAGCAGTTTTCGAAGCTCATGCTGACCGCAATGGTGGCCATGTTGGTCGCCGTGCAACTTTACGGTGGCGACGCGGAAAAGAAGGCCAAGGGCAAGAAGAAAGTCAAGGAAGCCCAGTCCGTGACGGCCAAGTTGCTCAAGGGCATTGACCTGACCGACGAACAAAAGACGCAAGTTGCCGCGATCGACAAAGAATTCGGTCCCAAAGCCGCTGAATTGCAGAAGAAAGAAGCCACCATCGTTTCCGCCGATCAACGCAAAGCCGCTCAGACCGCGTTGAAAGCCGCACGAGACGCCGGCAAAAAAGGCAAAGAACTCAACGAAGCACGCGAAGCCGCTCTGAACTTGTCTGAAGAGCAAAAAGCTCAATACAAGGAATTGCAGGCAGCTCGTGGTGAATTCGGTAAGTCCTTGCGTGAAGCAGTTGCCAAGATCCTGACCGACGAGCAAAAAGCCAAGCTCCCCGGTGGGAAAGGCAAACCGAAGACCAAGACCAAAACCAAGACGAAGAAAAAGAAGACCGAAGCCTAATTCGATCGGTGATCGCTCGATAAAAGTTTGGACCCCGCTCATGATTGTGAGCGGGGTCTTTTTTTGTTGACAGGGCCAGAAACATTGTCAAAGACATCCAATGGAAACAATCGACCGTAAAGGCAATGTGCGACGCTTGGCTCCGGGAATCTTGGTGCCGTGTTTGAACGCGAGCAAGACTGAACGAGCGAGGACTTTGCCGCAATGAATCGAAACACTCCATTCGCCTTGTTGAAGAAATCTTTTCATCTAAGCGTGCCGAGTCCCAAAGCGGCGCGCTCGG
>JAQBZS010000943.1 GCA_027622115.1 Planctomycetota bacterium
TTTCGGTTGGAACGCATCCGTCAGTCCGAGCATGTCGTTACTGACCAAGACTTGACCATTACAGTACGGCCCGGCTCCGATCCCGATGGTCGGAATCGAGAGTTCTTCGGTGATCGCCTTCGCCAGTTGTTGCGGGATCAACTCCAACACAATAGCAAATGCGCCCGCCTGTTGCGCGGCATGCGCGTCGCGCATCAGTTGTTCTTCGTCCCGCTGAATGCGCCCCATGCCTCCGAGCTTTCTGACCGATTGCGGCTTCATGCCCACATGAGCCATCACGGGAATGTCGGCCCGTGTGAGAGCCGAGATCGTTTCCGCTTGCGAACAACCGCCTTCCAATTTTACCGCCGCCGCCCCCGTTTCCTTGAGAATCCGCCCCGCATTCTCGACCGCGGTGGATGGCGACACTTGAAACGACAGAAACGGCATGTCGACCACGACCAGCGCGTGCTTGACCGATCGCGCAACCATCTCGCCGTGATAAATCATCTGGTCCAGCGTGACGGGCAGGGTGGTTGAATGCCCTTGCACGACCATGCCGAGCGTATCGCCGACAAGAATCGCATCGACACCCGCTTCGTCGAAGATTTGACCCCAGGTAAAATCATAAGCGGTGATCATCGCCAAGCGGCGCCCTTTGGCTTTCGCGGCCACAAAGCTGGGGACCGTCATTGGCCGACGTGATCCCGAATTCGACGTGGCGTGTGTCATGATCGCTCCAGACTCGCAGCGGAAAGATTGTCGGCTTCGATCACGCGTTGCGTCCAAACGTCATGATGGTGATGTCGTCGTTTTGCGGTCGACCGTTGGCATGCTTGCGAACATCGAGCAGCAGAGCCTTGCCGAGTTCATCGGCCTTCGGACCGAAGTTGGTGATGAATTCCCGCACGCGCTCCTTAGTGTAAAGGTCGCCTGCCGGATTCATGGCTTCGTCCACGCCGTCTGTAATCAGCACCACTGTTTCACCGGGTTCGATCGATCGCTGCACAATGTCATAGGGGTAGTCATCGATCACGCCGATGGGCACGCCGATCGTTTCGTCATCGAACTCGTCGACGTTTCCGTCGATGCGTCGAATCAATGGCGACATGTGACCGCCGTTGGACAATGTCATGGTGTGCGTTTTCAAATCGATGATCACCAGCACGTATGTGACGAATCGGCCTTCCGCCGCGTGCGAACACATTCGGTGATTGATGGCGGTCATGGCTTCTTCCACGTCATGCGTGAACGCCAACGTGCTTTCGACAACGCTCGACATTCGCGCCATGATTAACGCACCGGGCACGCCTTTGCCCGCCACGTCGCCGAATGACAGGCAGACCTTGTCCTCGCCCAACATGAAGGCGTCGAAATAGTCGCCGCCCACCGCCTGAGCCGAATCATACGACGCGAAGAATTCGTAGCCTTCAATTTCCGGCAACGTTTCCGGCAACAAGGCCCGCTGCACGTTGCGAGCGATCTCCATCTCGTTGTCTTGCTTTTGCTTCTGCATGAACGAATCCAGCAGACGAGCACTCTCGAAATTCAACGCGGATTGACCGGCGACCGCCATTAGGAGTTCAAGATCATCGCGAGTGAACTGGGTGATCGGGTTTTGCGTGTCGATATTGATCACACCCATCGCTTCGCCTTGCAAGTTGAGCAGCGGGGCGCAAATCATCGAGCGGATGTCTTCGAACGCGATGGATTCGCTGGCATCGAAGCGGTCGTCAGCCGTGGCGTCCGCGGACAAGATGGCGCTCTTGGTATCCATGACTTGAGCGAGAATCGTGCGGCTCAAACGCACGGTGTCATCCTTGTCTTCTCGACGATGCTTTTGGGCCGCCGGAACCATTTTGCCGGTGACCGCATCCTTCAGCACGATGCTGCCGCGATCGGCGAGTGGAAAGATGTTGAACAACGTATCGAGGATTGTCGGCAAGATGCGTTTGATGTCGAGCGTGCCCGCCAAGGCGCGGCTGATTTCGAGAATACCCTGAAGCTTGCGTTCCGGGGCAACACTCAACATGCCGAATCCCGTTCCGGCCGAAAGCGTGTCCAACACTTGAGCCATATCGTCGAGTCCAGACGAGATCTCGACGGTTCCCATGGTGTTTTCGTCATCGTTGTTGCCACTGACGGGTGACGGCAGATCGAAACTGTCTTGATCGAGATCGGTCTGTCGCAATGGCGGTCCGGTACCGGATGCCTGGCCGGCTGCAACCGTCGTCGATCTCGGCGGCAACGCATTTTGTTCGGCGGGGGTTTCAGCGACAAACTTCATCTGAAACGGCCCGACGCGGAGCGTGTCCTCGTTATACAACGGGATGCGACCGGTCAGACGCACGAACGATCCATTGCCGCTGCCTGCGTCTTCGAAGTAATAGGCATCGCCCTCTTTGACGACACGCGCGTGCTCGCGCGACACCATGTTCGACGGCAGATGGACATCACATTGCGGATTCCGCCCGAGTACGGTTGCCGGTTGCGACAACTTGAACGGAACGGGCTTCCCATCCTGTAACACGATCAACATGGCCATTGGAAAAACTCAATGCTGAGATTGAAATTCGTGGATACAAAACCCAGCGATTCTAGGACTCAAGATTGGCCCATGCAACCAGCGTGAACAGCCTGAAAATGGGGCGATGTGACGGAGATTGTCGGCCACTTCATGGGGGGGCTGGACCAGAGCGTGAAAAGGGCGCGTCCGCTGAAAGCCAGCGCGTACTGCAACTCTGCATTGCTTGTTTTCTTGCGCATTTTGTAGGCCGAATCGAAACCTTCATCCAGTCGCACGCACCGTGTCAGCTCACGGTCGAAGCCACCATCGGCTACGAGTGGTTCGACACGATTCTGGCCGAGCTGGGCGACTGGAGTCGGTTCCGTAACGCGGACGCCGTGGTGTCCTACGCGGGTTTGGACCCGGGCGTTCGATCCAGCGACGGCAAACGTCATGACCTCAAGATCAGCAAAGCCGGGTCGCCGCTGTTGCGGTGGATTCTGATCGAGCTGGCTCATCGCATGAAACATACCACGGCTCGCTGGGCCAAAGCGTTTCTTCAGATCAGCCGAAAAGCGGGTAAGAAGAAGGCAACGGTCGCGGTCGCTCGGCGGTTGTTGCTGACAATCTTCGCCATGCTTCGAGACGGTCGAGCGTACCAAGCAGCCGCTGCGTGAGGCTGAGTTCCGTTTCACCAAACCCCTTCAACTTCTCTTGGAAACCGCGTCTCTGAAACCCGTCAACCTGTCCACAAAGGAGCCCATCGAGAACGAGTGAAAACGTATTGAGTCCGCGAGTTTCGGACGACTCCGACCTTGTTCCTGCGGCGTCATCGACTCAGTGTTGAGCGATTCATGGCGACCTGCGTTAGGCCGAATGGAGCGTCCTTCGAAGACACCTGAATGCGGCTTCGCCCGTCGATTGCCTGACCGTAAGGGATGAGTTGATCGACCCGAATGACCAGCGAATAGACGTTTGAGCGCGGACT
>JAQBZS010000944.1 GCA_027622115.1 Planctomycetota bacterium
GTTCTGATGAAGCCAAGGTCCACCGCCCGCCAAATCTGAAAGACGTAAGCCTGACCCCGGAATGCGACAAACTCGAACTAAGACCAACTCGCTTGATCAAGGATGATGTCCATGCAAGTTTTCGAAACCGACTTACCCGGCGTCCTGGTCATTGAGCCTCGCGTGTTTCCCGACGAGCGAGGATTCTTCAAAGAGACGTATCATCAACAGCGATACGCGGATCTCGGCCTGCCCAGCAGCTTTGTGCAGGACAACTATTCACATTCCGTTCAGGGCACCATTCGCGCGTTGCACTATCAGATCGAGCAACCACAGGGGAAGTTAGTTCAGATCTTCAAGGGCGAGATCTTCGATGTCGCCGTGGACATTCGCCGTGACTCACCACGCTTCGGCGAATGGGTCGGTGTGCTGTTGAGCGAAACCAATCATCGGCAACTCTACATTCCGCCGGGCTTCGCACACGGCTTCTGTGCGATGAGCGACGAGGCCGACGTGCTCTACAAATGCACGGACCTTTACGCCCCGCAACACGAACGCACGATCCTGTGGAATGACCCCAGCATCGGCATCGAATGGCCGGAAGTCGGAACGCCGATCGTCTCGAAGAAAGACCAGCTTGGGCAGATGCTTGCCGACGCGGAGACGTTTGCAACAACGCCCAGCGTGTCGCGCTGACGAGCCTGAGCATCCACCAATCGGCGGGGATCTCGATGACTGGTTGCGCGGGCACCCTGGGTCAGCCGTCAAGACACCGTTACGAACCCCAACGTCTCGGCGATCTCATGCATCATCCGAGTCGTCCGTTTCCGGCGCTTGCGTGATCGGTACGCCGATCATTTCGCCGTTGAAAACCAATTGATCGTTAACCCAACCCTGAAACTGGAATTCGGCCCGTCGACCTTTCCGAAGTCGCGTGAGCTTGACCAGCAGCACCAGGCGATCGCCCGGATACACGGGACGTCGAAATCGGACGTTGTTCATGCCGCCGAAACCAATGAAGTCGCCACCGAGCGTTTCATATTTTCGGGCATAGTATCCACCCAACTGAGCCGCACATTCACAGAGCACCACGCCCGGCATCAGGGGGAAGTCCGGCATGTGGCCGTTCACCCAGAATTCGTCATGACCAACGTCCTTGTAGCCGACAACAGTCCGATTTTCAGGATCGACCGTGACGATCGCCGTTAGTTGCTCCATCTCCAGACGTTGCGGATTGATGAGCCGGATTTCTTCAATCCCGTGAACCGGTTTGGAGAAATCGAGGTCGGCGTATTCGACGATCTTTGGTGGAGGCATGATGATCCAGGCGTAATTCGTGAGACGTGGGTCGGAAAGCTCGGAGATGACGTGGTCGCGGACAACGGAACGCTTAGCCGTCCGGCAACTCCAGAATTCGTTTCAGTTGGCTCAGGTCGTTCATCAATCGATCAGGCTTGATCTGCTCGTCTCGAACTTCGTCCATGGTGGCTTGGAAGCTGAGTTTGTCGCCCACAAACAAGGCCGTTCGCATGCCCGTTTGTTTCGCAATCGCCAGATCATCTTTCATTTTTGATCCGACATGCAGAATCTCGTTCGGCGACACACCACGCCGTTGAAAGCGTTCAACGCACGAAACGAACAAGGATCTTGACGGCTTCCGAATGCCTTCCTGAAATGACAGGGCACAGCAATTTAGAGTCAGCAGGTCGCCAACGGGCGGTAGTTTAGTAGTGGCTTGTAGGGCTCGCAATGTTTGGTCCAACGTGAAGGCTTGTGCGTCGGACAGCAGCGCCTGATCGATGCCGGACTTTGAAATCAACGCCATAACATCGCCCGCATGCGGCATCGCTTCGGAACCTTGCAGGCAGCGGTGATAGAAGTACGCGACCTTCTGACCCAGTGCCGTGAAGTCGCCGTAGAAGTCCTGGTCGTATTCGAATTCCTTCAGTTCCAAGCGACGCAGCAGTTTTTCCCAAACGGCGGCAAGGTTGATTTCCGGGGTTTCGCCTTTGTGTTTTGTGCCCTGCATCCGCAATTCCTCGATGACCTCTTGGAATTGCAATAGCATGTATTTCCACGGCGCGCCGGGCTTGCGCACCATGCTGTTCCACATGTTGAATTCCTTGATGGTCTTCTCAAGCGCCACTTGCATGCGGATTTCTTGCGGATGTTGGAAGATCAATTCGCCTTCGGAAACCCGTAATAGCGTGCCGTAAATATTCCACGTGACGGCCTTGATCCCGTCCAGCGGCTTGGAATACGGAGACGCCTTGACGACTTCGAGCTTCGGCACCTTCGGCCAAATCAGGCCTCGGTTGTCCAGCCATTCCGCGTATTCATGAAGCGTTTGAGTCATTGCACGTTCCATCGACATCGGGGCCGGCGATTTGTTCGTCGCCGGGCTGCTTGTCTGTTTGGGCAAGCTTATTAGGGTGTGACTCTGGGAACAATTGCCGTGACGATTCATGATGTCGGGTGGGCAATGGCAATGCCCACCGGTGTCGGCTCGGGAGTCACGAAGGACGCATCAGCCGTTGGTACCGGCTGTTTTCCGCGTCAATCGCCGTTAAAGTGTCGCGTCTTGGAGCATGCTCAAGAAAAGCACGTGTCGCTGCTCCAGGAATCGACCGATCGTAGACGAGGCGAGGCAGGATGATGGCAAACCGGATGGCGGTGATTTTCGATGTGGACGGTGTGTTGGTGGATTCGTTTACCGCTCACTTTCGGAGCTGGCAAATCCTCGCGGCCCAACACAATCGCGAGTTCACCGAGGAAGAATTCCTCGTCGGTTTTGGACGCCCCAGCCGAGAAGTGATCATCGAGCAATGGCCCGATCGGAGCCTCGGAATACAGCAACTCCACGAACTTGCCGATCGCAAGGAAGCCATCTTTCGTGAGCTGATCTCCAGCCACTTCCCGGCGATGGACGGTGCGACTGACGTGATCAAGCAGTTTCGGGGCGAGAAGTTTGATCTCGCGGTGGGTTCGTCGGCTCCGCGTGAAAACATCGAGCTGATTCTTCAGCGACTGGGAATTGGCGAGTTACTCTCCGTGCAAGTCACCGGCGACGATGTCACCGCCGGTAAGCCCGATCCGCAAGTTTTTTTGTTGGCAGCCGAAGGCCTGCACATGCCGCCCGGATGCTGTGCCGTGGTCGAAGATTCGGCCGCCGGCATTCAAGCGGCCAAAGCCGCCGGCATGACGGTGATCGGTCTTGTCAGTACCGGCCACACGCATGACGAATTGAGCCACGCGGACGTCGTTGTGAATTCGCTGCGAACCATCAGCCCGTTGTTGGTCCGCGAAATGATAATGAAAGCCGCAGCCACGAATTCTTGAATTCCGTCGTTTCGCGATGTCGTCGTTCGGCACGGCCCATGCCTGGTGATAGAATGCCGACGCTCGGGCGTCTCCACGTTTCGCCCGCGCGGGCTCGGCTTACGACACAGGAAGCTGCCCAAAACGACGCCGCTCCCGGGTGGCAAGATCGAT
>JAQBZS010000945.1 GCA_027622115.1 Planctomycetota bacterium
AGAGCACATAGAATCCGGTAGACTCAGCAAAGTTCAATGCTCGCGATTACGACGTTAGAACAAATGCCCCGTAAACCCGCGAGCATGACTTTGAACCACCCGACCCCAGCTCCCAGTCCTCACCCGCCTGGCGAGCAAACGGTCCAACTCATTTACTGGCGGTCTTTTCCGGAAGCGGAAGTCGCCAGGCGGAATTGAAGATCTCGGCCCACACGATCGACTCGTCATACCCCTTGGCGGTCTTCTTGAACGATTGTACGCCGATGTCGCCCAGTCGAGGGAATAGCCATGCGTTTGATGCTTTGAAGTCCGCCTCGTGCATCGTGTGGCCTGAATTGACGACCACGTATCGCCGTGGGTTTCGCGGGTTCGGGAAGATGAATGACACTCCGTGCGTCTTGGGATCGTAGCGGACTCCGTTGACTTCAAAGCCGGACTCGTCCCATTTCACGGGCAGTTGTTCCAACAGCGATTTCAACACGCTGTTCGATCCCGGATCGCCGAACAGCACGATGTTTTTCTCGTCGATCATGGCTTCCGTCAGATCCGAGTCGTTGACCACGGGCACTTTTCCACGCAGCCACTTGTCGAATTCCTGTTCGAAGCGAGCGAGCGTCCAGGCGGCCCAATCGTGTTGGGCTGGTGACCACGGTTTGCCGGTGCCGCGAACGCACACGAACGGCTCCATGAAGGCATCGTCAATCGGGCCCTGCAAGTTGTGACGCTTGCGAGCTTCCTTGTTGTCCGGAAAATCCTTCGACGGCATGTACGCCAAATCGTACCACTCTTTCGCACCCTTCTCGTAATAAACGTCCGGCAGCAAGCCCTCCGCGGCCTGTCCAAGCGGCAACACCGAGCCGTCGATCTTGGCCAGCGACGCCACGTCCCGCGCGATTCTCATGACGGCGACGTTCTGCGTGGCCACGACGAGATCACCGTTCTTGTCGACCTTGGCAATCACGACGGCGGGTTTGTATTGCTCGATGACTTCTTCGACGGTCAGCCATTCGCAGCGGTTGTATTTGAGCGTGCGAGTGATGAAGCGGATTTCCTTGCTGCCCGGGAATCGCGGTCGACCGCGTTCCGATTTGTCGAGATGGAAGGCCATGAATTCTTCAAAGCCTTCCGGTGTGAACTTGTGACCGACGCCCTTGCCGATCACGAGTTTCATTTCCACGTCCATTCTCTTGGCGACCGCGACCATGCCGGTGCTGGCAATAAGTTGCGCGTCCATTTCGCCGCCATACGTGCAGACGGGCACGTTGAACGCGTTCAGGGCGTAATCAACCGAGTCGTAAATGCCGAGCGTCTTGTGCTGCCATGACGGGCGGAGTTCGGCTTGCTTCTGGTACTTGTAGAAGTCGATGAAACCGGCACCCGGCCCGACGGAACTCCACAAATGCGGGTGATGCAGTCCAAGATGCCAGGCTCCCGCGCCACCCATCGAGAAACCATGCAACGTGACGCGATAGCGATCGATGCGATAGTCCGCTTGTACGGCGGCGATGGCTTCAAACACATCGGTCTCGCCGGACCAACGATAGGCGTTGTTCGTGCGACCGAAGACGTCGAGTTGAATCCAAGATTGATCCTTGCCGACGGCTTTTCCATCATGACGTTGGATGAAGTTGACTTCGTTCATCTTGCCGGCTCGACCATGCAGCTTGACGTGCAACGGCCAGCGTTTGCCGGCTCGTGGATTGACGCCCTCGGGCAGCGAGACCGCGTACGGCTGCACGGAACCATCGACCTTCGACTCATACCCGCGAACCGTGCTGCCCGTTTGGGTGGTCCACGGAGCGTCGCCCTTTTCCAACATCGCAGCTCGTTTCGCGCCGGTTTGCAGCGCGGCCAACGTGTGGTCGGCATAGTTCGGGGCGTAGAACTCGTCGTGCCGCGCGATCCATTCGGCCGCTTTGACATAAACTTCGACGTCGGGAATGAGGCGTTCGAACGTGTAGTCGTCCTTGGTCTTGGCCAGTGCCTTGAGGCGAGCCACGGACTTCGCCAGTGATTCCGTGGCGGCGGCAATTTCCTTGGCCTTGGCCGGCGGAGCGGGTTGAGCGACCACGTTTGGCGAATGCACGCACACAAGCAACGCAGTCGCGAACGCACAGGCAATTCGGTGTGAGATCATCGGATGTCTTTCCTACGGAGGGTCGAGAACAACGCAAACATGTTGCTCCAATCCACGCACGTTAATCAATGCGGTCGCCCGCGGCGATCAATCGACGTGTAGAGCGTGGCAAGCGATCGACCAGTTCGCGTTGACGCCGGGGATCCCGAAAATCAATCCCCAGTAGTCAGGGCAGAGTTAAGGCCATCCCGGCTTCTGGCACAAGGAAATGGATCTCTGAGAGAGTCCATGCTTTCTCGACGCAATTCTCATCGGCCCCGCGACTCGGTCGAGGCCCGCTTATTGCACCTGATGAACGAATTTGCGGTGCTCATCGCTGTCGAGACCGGCTTGAAGCACGTCAAGCACCTGGGCCAAATCGCGTTGCACCAAGGCTCTCGATTCCAGCCAAAGTCCGGGGAACATTGCACTGCGATAGACGCCGCGCTCATCCGCCGCCGCGCGAATGAACCGGCTTTCCTGAAGTACGAACCAATCAATCTCGCCGTCTTGAACTCGCCAGACGATATACTCGCGAACGCCGTTGCGTTGATAGGCCGTCAATTTGTCGTGCAGATCATAACTGACCGAACTCGATGAGATCTCAACGATCAACTCAGGCGCTCCGAATATGTAGCCGTCCTCGACACGGGACTGCCCTCCGGCTTGCTCCTCAAGCCGCAGATAACAATCCGGCTGCGGCGCGTTATCCACGTCCAGCCACAACGTCGAGTTGTCGCCAGCTCGAACTTGAGGTGTCCTGGCTCGGTAGCAGCCCAGCCAAGTCAGGACGTCTGCATGTGGTTCACCGTGACGTTCCGCAGATACCGGAGACGGCATGTAGACGACCCCTTCAATCAGTTGCGCGTGATCACAGGCGGGCATAGCTTCGAATCGTCGTCGAAACTCCTGCTGCGTCAGCCGATCACCGGGCTCAAGCCGTGGGATGCGCGCGGCTTCCGCCGGGGTCGGATTCCGTGCAATGTCGGTTGCCACCATGAGTTCTCCATTGTCGAGGCATCCAGCGTATCATGCAGTCGCAGCGCCATGTTAACGCCAAAGAAAGACGTGAGCCCGGCCAAGTTGAATTGGCCGGGCTCGCTTTGATCTGTTGACGAAAACCACGGTTCGCAGCTTTGGGGCAGCGATGGGCTGGACAGAGCCACGCTGGCGGCGAGTTGTGATTTTCCGTCGCCCATACAAGCGATCGATCAATGCATCCAGCCCGGCCCACGAAGCGCGAGCTTCACGTTGCAGACTCGCACCCGGTCGACATCGGGCAACACGCCGGACGGCACTGCAACATGATCGATCAACCGTTCGCCGAGTACCAAAGGCCGCATGCGACTCGT
>JAQBZS010000946.1 GCA_027622115.1 Planctomycetota bacterium
TACGTCGTTGGTGGGATCGTCCCAGTCGTCCCAAGATTCCGGTTCATTGACGGCGATGCTTCGCGGCACGTTGATCCGCGATCCGCATTCGGGGCAGCGGATCCAACGCAGTTGCCGGTTTCGCACCGCAACGGGACACCCACATTCACAAGTCAATTCGAGATCCATCGAAGTCGTCCGGGTTTCCGTATGGCAAGGAGTTACGAGTCTACACAAAAACTGCGTGAACCCGATCAGCAGTCATCGTTCGTAAATCGGCAAATAGCCTCGCGGGGCTTGCAAGGTGATCGCCGCCATCGCCGTGGTGTAAATCATGTTGTCCAGTTGATCGGGAAACTCGCCGTCCTTGCGTTGCATCTCACTCAACACGGCAGTTGCTTTCTTGAACCACGGGATGAAGTAATCGTCTCCGCAGCTATACATCGCCAAGCTGGCGTAGAAACAACCGAAGACGAAGTAACGCCGTTGCTTCAAATCGTCGATCGTGTATCGGCGATATTCATAGGCAATTTTGTCGCGGGCGGGGGCGATCAGTTGATGGTCCAATTGGCCGTTGTTGCACAGAGCCACAATGCCGGTACCGCCGAGGCTGGGTGCCGCGTGAATGCCGAATTTGCGGTAGCGAAAATGTCCGTCCGGCAGAGCACAGGATTCGATGAACTCGACACCCTTGGTGATCGATGCGGAATTTACCGTGAATCCCGCTTTCTTGGCTGTTCGCAAGACCCACAGCACATTCGCCGTGACCGACATGTCACTGAGTCCTTCGCGATTCATCTGATATCGCCAACCACCATCCAATCGCTGGCTGCGAGCGAGCACTTGCACGGCACGAGCAATCACGTCGCGCAGTTCGGGCCGCCAGGGAATGTCGCCGTATGCCATAAGTAGGGCCAATGTAGAAAGCGTATGCTCATAGCCGGGACCGAGCGGATTGCTGCCTTTACCAGCGATCACGCCGCTGTCCTGCACGTTTTCCAGGATGAACTCCAGGCCGCGATCCAGTTGTCGCCCATACTTGCCCGCTCGCGGGCGACTGCCTTCCGCCATGAAGGCCAAGCAACAGAGGGCCGCGACGCCCGTGTTCGACGGGAACTTTGTATCGGACCATCCGCCATCGGGGTCTTGAGTCCGCGCGAGAAACCCGAGCGCGCCGTCCGTCATCTTGAGCACGTCCGGCGTGAGCAATTCGTTCGCCATCGTGCCGCGATATGGTTTTCGCGGCAGAACCAAGAACGCTGGATCAACGCCGGGAAACGTCGGCCCTCGCTTGCGATCGCGATCGACGAGCAGTTTTTCTTGATCTTTCTCCGCTGTATTCGGTGACGCGGTTTTGGTTTGCGTCTGAGCAAGGGACGCTGCCAATAGCAGTACTACCGTTAGCCCGGCTGTCACCAACGGTAGTCCAAATCGCATGCGCGCGGCTGGGTGGCCGGGGCTGGACTGAGCTTGCGAAGGAAGCCCCGGGGTTTCGCTCGTGCCTCGCTCCAACCCAGGCCACCCTGTCGTATTACCGACGCTCATAACAACCCCCACCATTTTCTGAGCGAAAGTTCGACGCTAACCAACACCAGGAAGATTACCAAAAACGTCATGCCGTCCCACACTTCGATCGTTTTGACTTCGGTTAAGATCTGCGGGTCGATTGGTATCGCATCGACGAGAGAATCCAGTTCGCTCATCGTGCGATAGTTGTAATGTCGTCCGCCGGTTCGCTCGGACAGTTGTTTCATGGCTTCGAGGTTGGCGCTGGTGTCTTTGTCTTCCAAGGATTGCACTCGCACCTGAAATCCGTGTTTAACGTCGAACAGCGGCTTGGCTTCGGAGTCCGCGTCGGGAGCCGCCTGCCGCGAAGCAATCGTCATGTCGCCGACACGCCGCGCTCGGTATTCGCCCAAGTAAACGGGCTCGCCAGCGGGATCCGGATTCATGGACACCATGTGCTGATCATTGTCGAGACCCGTGACGGACACGTAAATCTTCTGATCGGCGAGCTGGGCGAACAACGCCGGATCCAGCACTCGCAACGAGATTTCGACATCCTCGCCCGGACTGTAAACCCGACGATCGGTCGTCAATGACACTTGCTGTTGCGTTCCCAGTAAGCGTGCTTCACCGAGATAACGAATAACGCGGGTCCACAGTCGGTCATAGTCATAACTCTCGCTGGGAAATCGCCAACGCCACAGACTATTGATCGACGAAAAATAAACCGCTCCGTCTACATAACGATGAATGGCCATCAAGCTGTTACTCGCACCGGCCGGATCGTCGCCCGTCTTTTCCAACAGCACGACCGCTTTCGGCTTGGGCGAGCCAACCGGGTGGTGCCAATAAAAATCGAGCCGCTCGAACGACGACCAAGCTGCATCGTTCTCGGTCGGATCGGCGGAAGCCAACATGATCGGATGAACTCGCCCTTTAGACGTGCGGCGAATTCGGTAAGGCGTATCGTAAATCCGATCGTGATCGAGATGTAAGTTCTTATCGACCTCGACCGGCAACAACCCCCGGATGCGAGCCGCATGCACTTGCACCAGTTTCGCCATGCCGTGCGAGCGTCCGGCGATAATCATCAGCCCGCCGCCGTTGCTGACCATGTTCTCCAAGCCGGCGAGTTGTTGCGTGGTGATTTTGTTCGGATCGACGTCGAACAGTATCGCCACATCGTAACGGCTCCATTCTTTAACCGTCTGCGGCAAGCGTTCGACAATCGCGTTGCCTTGTTGTGTGTAATCGACGTCGGCCGATTGCAGGAAGCACGACATTTCGATGATGGGGTCGCGCAACAACGCCGGCACCATATACATGTATTCGCGAGACGGTTCGCCGGCGACCAACAGCACCTTCAACGTGCGTTTCACGATGTTGACGGTGACTTCCGCCGTATTGTTCTGTTCGTTGATTTCATCCACTTCCACCGGCAGAGACAAACGGAATCGTCGTACGCCTTCCGTTTCCGGAATCATGGAGATCGAAACCGTCTGTTGGCCGCGTTCCAGCGATAACCTGCGTTCGGCAACTTTCTGAAAGGCATCGGCTGCTTCGGATTCGCCGCGTTCTTCCAGCGTGAGTACGGTCTCCAGTGGGTTGCTGATTTGGTTGGTGACCTTCACATGGATCGTCAGCACGTCGCCCAAGCTCGCTTCCGCTCCGACAATTGTTTCGTCGATCCGCAAATCGCGCAGCGGAAATTCGGTACCGAACGTCAGCGTGTGCAACGGGACTCTCGCCGTTGACGCCTGATCGGCGATCTTGTCGAGGGACACACCGCCCGTCTGACGACCGTCGCTGAGGACGATCATGCCCGAGATTTGTTCGCCGCTTAAATCGCGGAGCGTGGTTTCGACCGCGTCGCCGATGTTCGAGTAACTCCCGGTCGGCTGTGGATGATCGGAGAATATCTGTTCCAATGACGTGGGCTGATCGGAATCTCGCTCGCGCTGCGGAATCTCTTTAAGCAGCCCG
>JAQBZS010000947.1 GCA_027622115.1 Planctomycetota bacterium
CAGTGATTGGACGGACTTTTCGGCGGTCGCTTTGAGTTGAGCGAGGCGCTGCGGGTTTTCGTTTTCCGCGCCGTCAGAGGGTTCGCGATTTTGATCGGGTAGTTCGCGATCAGCGCCCTCGGCGATACTCCTGGCAGCTTTTGTCTTGGCGATCGTCTTGGTGCCGAAAAGTTCTTCCAACTTGCCTTGCAGCTTTTCCCGCGACGACGCCGAGTGGCCGCCTTCGGCTTTAACGCGACGATCGACCGCGGCGTTAACCTGTCGCAGAATTTGCGGCAGCGCCTTCTGGCGGTAGAGTTGATCGAATTGCCGACCGGCCTCCGGCGTAAGTTCTGATCGGGCCAGTTCGGTCACCTCGCGGCGCAAGCCGTCGGCAACGCTCTCCGTATCCACGCCCAAGCGTTTGCGTGCCTGTTGAATCTCGCCGGCCAGTTGATCGAGCTTTTCGGCGGCTGCTTCAAGTCGCTTTGAACTTGGCCCCGGTGATTTTTCGGTGAGCGACTTTTCCGCAGCGAGGAGGTCCGATTTGGCGTTCTCGACGACACTTGCCGGAAGCGCTTTTGCGTCGGTGTCTTTTAGCGCGGCATTTGCCTTTGCGGCTTCGCCTTGTAGTTGTCCGGCGCGCTTTATGATTCCCGAGACGGCTTTTCTGACTTCGGCGACGTTGGCTGCAGCCGTTTCGCCACGCGATTTATCTTCCCCCGCGTTCGATGCGGACAATTCGGCGGCGAGCGTTTCCGCGCGGGAGGCTTGACGGCGTGTGTCGCGACTTAGTTGACTGGCGGCGGCGAGCGTTTTTTGCAAACGGATCGCGGCCAGTGCGCGCTGAGCGACGGCCCGTGTTTGTTCGGTGCTCTTGATACTCTTGCGAGCGTTTTCGGCGGCGTCGGCAGCGCGGCCGCTGTTGGCGGCGACGCTGGCCTTTTTCGCTTCGTCGCGGGCCGCCGCCGCATTGGTTGCATCGGCCTGTTGCAGATCTTTGCTGAGTTGCGGCGAATGAATTGCCAGTTGTTTCGCGGCACTCTTGAGCGCGGATTGCACTTGCAAGAGATTTCCGCTGGCTTCATCGGCGGCGGCTTTGTGCTGGCGGACCTGGCCCTTGATCTCCGAAGTGGCGGCAATGTCCTTGTTGTCCGTCGCGGCTTTCAGCGCCACTGCTTGCTCGTCGAGCGACCTCGCGGCGTCGGCCAACTTCGTTTCCGACTTCGTCGTCAGGTCGACGATGTTCTCCAGGTCGGCTTCGGCCTGCGCCAATTGCGTTGCCCCGGCGTCCTGTTCCTTGACAACGGCCTGAACAAGCTGTTCGCCGAGCGCTTGGCCGACTTGTTGCTCCAGCGACTGGCGCGCTTGTTCGGCGATTTGATCGGAGATTTGCTCAGCCCGTTCGAGAATCGGCGCAACGACGTTATTGGTTTGATTGCGTTCGATGATCGTGGGCAGGCGGTCAAGCATCGCTGCCTTCAAATCTTCGACAACTTGTTCGAGGGCCAACGGGTCGAAACTTTCTTCGTCCTCGAACAACTCGGCGAATTCTTCCAATTCCAAATCGAATTCCTCAAGCAATTCGTCCCAGTACAGTTCGGCCATGTCCGCATTCAGGTAGTCCTCCGTCAGTTCATCGTAAAACTGCCGCAATTGTTCCTCGGCTAGTTCCTCCTTGAGCAGCTCCCGGACGTTTTCTTCGGCCTGCGTAATCGCCTTCTCTTTTTCTTTTTCCCGGAGGGTCGTTTCCTGCTGCTGCCGCGCTTGGATGGCCGCTTGATCCTCTTTCGTCGTGCGGGCGGGGACCGAGATCAACATCGCCAGCACCACGTGCAGCGCGACCGACCACAGCACGAATTTCTCGAGCCGGCTCGAACCGGACCAACGGTCGGTGAAGGATTTCCAATCGCGATTACGGCGCAGCATGGCTCACCTCGACTTCCTCGAACACGGTCTCAACGCCCGCTTGCCGCAAAGCGTTCTTGATTTCCACATACTGACGGTACTCGCAACGTTCGTCACAGCGGATGATGACGGGGCGCGGGGGTTCGGCATTTTGCAATCGCTCGACCAAAACAGACAGGTCAGCGATCTCATCTTCCTTTCCGGTGCCCTGGCGGAAGTACAACTGGCCATCGACCGTCAGGCTGATGCTGTCGGCGTCTTCGCGGGCTACCGTTGTCGGCGAGTCGGCCCGCGGCAGAATCATTTTATAGACCTTCGCTTCCTCGATGAACGTCGATGTGACCATAAAGAACAACACCAGAAGGAAGATCACGTCGATCATCGGCGTAATATCCAGTTCGTCGTCTTCTTCGGTTAGGTTGAGGCGAATTCTCATGGTGTCGACTCAGAATCGTCGGCGTTTGCCGCTTTGACCGTCTTGATCACGTCGATAAACACCTCTTCAAACTCGGCGGTCAATCGCCGCACACGGCTGCGAAAGTAGGTGCTCGCGATGATCGCCGGAATCGCGATCGCCAAACCGGTCGCGGTGGTGATCAGCGCCATACGAATCGACTTCGCCAAAACTTCTTTGCCGACGCCGGCAAGCTCCAAGGCGCTGAAGCCCGCGATCATGCCGAGCACGGTTCCCAACAGTCCCAGCAACGGAGCGACTCGGGTGACCACGTTGAGTACCGAAAGGTTGTTGTTCAGCGCTTGCAATCCACGCTCGCCGGACTCGACCAGCGACGTTTCAATGTCGGCCGACGTATTCAAGTATTCATCCAACGCTTTGCTCAAGATGCGGCCAACCAGCGACGGGCTGCTGTGATGCCGCGCCACGGCCATCTCGGCCTTTCCTTGCTCGATATGAGCTTGAATGTCTTCGACCACCCGGGCGTCGATCAGCGCGCCGCGCCGCAATCGGGCACCTCGCTCGATAATCACTGCCAGTGCAACCAGGGAACAAATAAGCAACGGCCACATCAGCGGCCCACCGTCGTGGAACAATTGAATTACATCGGTCATAAGATTTTCTCGAACGCTTCGTGTCCTATTGAGGGTTGTATTCGTGGGCACCGATGTCCGGCGCGGTGCCATGAAACCTTTCGTCGTTGATTCCCGGAATCAGCACTCCAGCGTCGATGGCTGGACTGTCCGGACGAAGGCGAAAATCTCCGTGCTCGGGGTCAAGCAGATTGGGGTTCACGGCCTTGACCGCGGCGAAAAAGGGCAAACGTTGCTCGGCCTCGAGGCTAGTCGTGTACGTATTTTTGCGAACCTTCACCAGCGAACCGGATTCGGCGTGGACGATGTCGTTGGTCATGCTGATCGGAGAAATCTCGTCGCGCCAGAAAACAAATCCGTCTCGCGTGCCCTGCCAGATGTTATTCGCCATCACCAACTTTCGCCACTGGGCGGCCTGGACACGAAAAGCGTTCGTGTTCGGCACCGACGTATAACAAGTGTTGTGAAAGAAAAACGTCCAACCGGTCGTGCCATAACGCGTCCCGCCGTTGGTCTTAACGGG
>JAQBZS010000948.1 GCA_027622115.1 Planctomycetota bacterium
ATGGCACTACACAATCTGGCGGACTTGACAACCGAACCCCGAAAACCCCGGGGTTTACGCATCTCGGTGAACGTATCACTCAGGAGCCGACCGAGATCATCGACGTCATCCGCTGCACGCCAGCAACTCCCCGCAATTGCGTCATCGAGCAACCGACGCTGGCCGACATCCGGGCCAAGATCGAGAAGCACCTCAAAAACACCCGGCTGAAACAACTCCAGGCCCCCGTCGGCGTCAAGCCGATCCTCAAGGCGTGGATGGAACTCAACTGACCATTTAATCTCACCCAGGGCCTAGTCATGGTTGCTCGGCATCCGCTGCAAGACATCAACGACTTTCCATCGCTGGTCGAGTACCTCCGCGACGAACTCGATTGGCCGATTGAGTCCGAGAGTTTCGACGACCTGACTTTCGACTTCGCACCAGAGGAACTCGGCCTGAAGCCGGATGAGGCCGCCAAAGTCCGTGATGTCAAGCAGCTTCGACCGCTGACGACCAACCAGCCGTGGGGCATCTTTTTCGTCAACTTCGAACCCAAGCGGCTTCCAGTCGTTGCGCTCCGCAAAATCCTCGGCAACCTCGTCGTCAAGAAACGAGCATCCGCCAACCGGGCCGAACGCGCCTCGTGGAAACTCCACGACCTGCTGTTCATTTCAGCGTTCGGCGCGGGAGATGATCGCCAGATCACGCTGGCGCATTTTTCCGAGGGAGCCGCCGGCGACGACATTCCCACGCTCAAGGTGCTCGGCTGGGACGAACTCGACACGCACTTGAATCTTCAGCGCCCGTTGGCGTGAGGCGCGAACTCGGCTGGCGCGGCTGGCGGAAGACGTGGCCCACCAAATCGGCGAGATCAACCGCGATTACCTCCACGAAGACCACGCGCCGCAAGGCTGGCAAGACGCACTCGGCGACGAAGCGCTGCACTGGGGCTACGCCCGCAAATTCGTCGAGGCCGCGATCTACGCCCAACAGCACGGCATGTTTACCGCCGAGATGAAGTCGCAGCTCGACGAACTCATCGAAACGCTGAAGGATCCGCAGGCGATGGCGCGGTTCGTGGCCATGATGAATACGTCGTCGTCGAGGCCCGTCCAACCTCATCCGCATGGTTGGTTCTCTACGAGAATCGAACCAGAGGCATCATGGATTCGAGAACTTCTTTGAAGAGGCCCGCTTGCTCCGCTGCATTAGCAACGAAAATGTACTCCCAATACGAATCGACGATTTCGTTCATGTCCACGCCTTTGATCAGTTCGCGAACATAGCGTTTGGTAGCACTCTTTGCGGCGACTTCCAAACGCTTCCGTTGATCGTCCGAGAGTTGGCACACGCGGCCAATCGAGCGAATGCGTAGCTTCATCAACGCATTGACTCTCTTTGCCATTTCCGCTGCGTTTCGAGCCGAGACGATTTCAATCGCCGCCGCGAACGCATTTTTTGTCATTGGCTTTTTCTTGCCGTCCTCGGCTACGGCCCGCAACGAAACACAATTCCCGATGACCGCCGCCAACACCCAAGCCAAGAGTCGATTTTGGGGCATTGTTGATGCTCCCGTGATGGTTGCAACGAATGTTTACTGTGTTGTTTCTTAAATCATGCGGAGGTGATTCGGCAGTTCGTTCGTATCGTCCGGCGCAATCGGAAAATCCTTCGAAAGGATTCTTCCGCACTCGGCAATGGCAGCTTCGAATCCTTGAATGGATGATTCCGATGCCAGGCCCGTGGTCAGCAGATCTCGCACGCCGTCCCAAGTGGCTTGGTCGTGCTTCTCGTTGATCGACCGATCCGCCAGCACCACGACCATCCGTTCCAACAGCGACACATAGATCATGATCCCGGTCGCGGCTTCCGTGTGTGTCAGCCGAAACGACTGGAACGCCGATCGAGCTGCTCGATCCACTTGTTGCTGCATGTAGGCGTGCGGCACGAAGGCTCGGTGCAGACCGGGGAACTGCATCGCGCAGTAATACCCCAACATGAGCGCCACGACTTGCGTTGGAAAAACGATGAACACGGGCAACTCCCACGCAAAGTAGACCAAGTGCTCGTCGAAGGGGAGCAAATGGAATCCCACCAAAGCGCAGACCGCCAGAAATGAGAACATCAACGCGCAGAGAAACAGTCCGCGATCATAGGACTCGGACTCGGTCGCCAGGACCGCCACGATTTCACCCGAGGTCTCCAATTCAGCCTGTTTGACGGCTGCATTGATGCGACCGACTTCTTCGTCGGTCAAGAAAGTTGTCGACGTCAGTCTCACGTTCACCACTCCCCAAACGAACCACCGTCCATGTCCGAACCACCAAACGTGTCGAATCCACCGCCACCGGAATCGCCGAACCCACCGCCGCCGCCGCCGTCGCTCCAGCTTTCGGTGGTTGTGGTTTCGGTGAAATCACCACCGCCGTAATGGCTGCCGTGGCCACCAGACCCGTGGTTATGCCCGCTGTTGCTAAACATATAACCCATCAGGCCGCCGGTCAGCATGCCCGACATAAAGCCGCCGCCACCGTCGCCTCCGTAGTATCCGCCGCCCATGCCGCGACCGTATCCATGCCGACGACCCGAAAACATCCCGCTGATCGCCGACACAATCGCAAACAAAATGAAGGCTCCGATCATGAGCCCGAAACAGCCGAGACCCCCAAACGAAGACCCGCCACTGGTATGACTTCCGCTTCCACTTGGCGGAAGGCTGCGGCGTTCGCGAGTTGTCTGCGTGATGTGCTTTGTGGGTGCGACAGGTGCTCCGGCCGGTCGCGTGCCGGCTTGAGGCGTCGCATTGGGAAGATTGTCCGACACGACTTCGGCCGCGAGCTGCATGGCCTTGCCAATGTCGTTGGCTTTCAGGGCGTTGGTGACACCGGGCACCATGTCCTTGCGAATCTTGTCCGAGAGGCTTTGCGGAAGTCCCTTTGAGTGGTTCACTCCGAACTTGCGATCGTGAATGGAAAACACCACCAACACGGCCTTGTGGGTGTCCGCGTCGCCGATTTTCCATTCATTGAACAGCTTGGCCGTGAACTCTTTGAAGTCCTGCGGCATGCCGGGATAGTCCTCCACGGCATTCATCACGACCAACACGCCGTGAACGTGGCTCTTGCGATGAGCCATGCGCAATATCCGGCTGATATCGACCTTCACCCGAGCTGGAATGCCGTGGGTCAGATCGGTGAAGAATTCGCCCTCGTAGTCGGGGACAGCCGGTTTGGGTTGCTGGGCGAACGTTGCCGCCGGTATCGCAAGCAACATCGATAGAGCAATTAGGCCGACAACACGCATCCGGACAATTTCACGCTTGGAATCAAGAGCTTTCATCAAGAACTCAAAGCCTCCGCAGAAGACGTCTTGGGAAGGGGTTTAGCGGCCTGAAGAGCCTAAACATACCAGCTCTGGGAAACGAAGTCGCGATAATGACTCGCCCCGAAAGGGAACCGGCTCACAAACCAAGCC
>JAQBZS010000949.1 GCA_027622115.1 Planctomycetota bacterium
ATCCAACTCGAAATCCACCGCGCGTCCCGACGCAATCAGGTTCGAGAACGCGATCCGCAGCACCTCGTCCAATTCGACCACATCATCGCCGAGCACCGTGATGCTGACGGTCTGCTGTTCACCCGCGGTTCCGGCAAACGTCAACGTGCCGGTTGTTGAAGTGAAGTCCACGCCGGCCATCGCCGTATCCGAGAGCGTTTGGAAATCGACGGTGAACCCGATATCGATGGCTCGATCCAAGCGGACGATCAGCACTTGGTGCGATCCGCTGCCTGAGCCCTCGACAACGGGTGGCACGCTCTGCAACGAGATCACGGTCGCATCGTCATTCGAGATCGTGACGGTCGCCGTCAAGGGGGCGACGACCAGTTGCGGCTCGGTGCCGGTGGATTGCTGATTGCTGAAGGTCACCGAGAATTGCTCGTCGAGTTCCACGGTTTCGTCACCGAGAATCAACACGTCAAGATCGGCGGACGTCGAGCCTGCTGGGATCGTCAGCGTTTGGTTGATCGCCGTGAAGTCGTTCCCGGCCGTTGCCGTGCCGTCGCTGGTTTGCACCGTGACACTCACGTCCTGCACGTGGGGCTGGCTGAGTTGCAGGGTCAGAGTTGCCGTTGTCGTGCCGGCATTCGTTTCGCTGATCGTGATGCCCGCACTGGCCAGCGATATCTCGCGGACATCAGCAGTCACGACGTCCTCGATACTCGTAAACGTCACGTCATTCACGCCGGTGGATGAAATCGTGCCGTCGCCGGCCGTGCCGTCCGAGACCACGATCGTGCCGGATTGCGTGAAGCTCAGTGAGTCGCCGACCGTGGTCGCGGCGTTCGGCAATCCACCATTGACAGTCACTGAGAACGGACCGCCGGGTGTCACCGTGAACGAATCATCGCCCGCGTCGCCGTTGAGAATCACCGTCCCGCTGAATGACGGATCGAGCGACTCAAGTGCGATCGTGTCGTGGCCGCCGCCCGCGTTGATGGTCAGTGAATTCGATGGCGAGGCGAAGCTCACCGTTTCAAACGCCGGGTTGCCGGTACTCTCGATTCGAGAGATGCCGACGGTCGCGTCATTCACGAGCCGCACGCCGTGATCGCCGGAAAAGGCCGGGTCGATGGTGAAGACTCGGTCCACGGCTTGCGAGTTGTCGAGGATCGGTTCCAGGTTCAAGTAGTTGAGTTGCCGGGCGGTCGCGGCTTCGATGAATTCGATCGAACCATCAAACGTTGCCGGACTGCTGTCGAAGTCTGCGGCGGTATACGTGACTTGATCGAACGCGAAACCGACCGGACCATCAATCTGGATTGCGTCGCCGTTTGCGGTTGTCTGTGAACGTCCATCAAATGTCACACCGGCGAGTGCCAGCGGGTTCCCGAAGGTGAAGTCGACAACCAGCCTGTCGTCGCCGTCCGTGCCGACGATGCCCATTGAGTTGACCAGTCCCAACGGCAGCCGCAGCAGATCGTGACTTGGCGAACCGGACGTCTGCACGACCATTTCGGCACCTGCCATCCGCAACTCGAAGTCACCGGCGAACGGCAATTGCAGTTCAAGATCCAGCGGACCGGCCGAGCCGTCCAGCACCGTGACCAGGTAATCCTCAACTTCACCGGTTTGTGCGAAGCCGCCGGGATTCACCGTCTGCCACTCGCTGAGCCGGAAGCGAGCCGCCAGTTCTCCGCCGACGGAATCGGCCCCTTGCGGCACAACGATCGTGATCAGATTCGCTCCTTCATTGAGCGGCATGCCGGTCACGATTTGTTCGCGTGCTCCGTTCCAATTGCCGTCGCCGTTAAAGTCAATCCAGGCGTTGAGGAATCCTTCGCGACCGCCGAGTGCCGCTGTCACCACCAAACTCGCTCGCGTGTCCGCATCGTCGGCTCGAACCAGCGTCGACAAGAACCACACCCCGTCTTCGTCATCGCCGACGGCCAGAGTATCGGTGATGTCGATGTCGTCTCCATTCGCCGCCAATGAAGGCTGTCCGTCCGAGTCCGCATCGACGAACGCCCCCAAATGAAATGCGGCATCCACGGGATGATTGGCTCCGAAATCCGCCCATGTCGTGGGGTACGGCAAACCCGCGTCGCCAAAATCGCTCGGACCCAACCACGTGCTGGAATGGTCAACCAACACGCCTCCGTCACCCGCGTTGATCGAAACGACCGACGGCGCGAACAGATAGCCGCTTCCCGAATCGATCACGCTCGCGCCCGTGCCGCCGTTGGCCAGCGTGTCGATCGACAGCGTCCCGCCGATGCTGACCACGCCGACCACGTCCACATCGCCGGCCGTATCCACGTGGAGGTCGCCATTGATTGTGGCGGCACCCAGTGAGATCTCGTTCGCATCGTCAAGCCACACATTGCCCGCCGACGTGACGACCACCGTGCTGAAATCATTCGCGATGTGATCGAGTCGCAAGTCGTTGCCGCCGACGCTGAACGTCGCTGTCGCGCCCACGCCGAGCGACGCGGTCTGTGACACGCTGCTTGCCGTAACCTGCAATCCGGTTGCGTTCACGATGGCGTCGAAGCCGATCGATTCCGCATTCAACTCGATCGAACCGCCGCCGAAGTCCGTCACTCCTTCGAACGTGATTTGGTCGTTGTCCGCGCCGCCGTTGAGGATCAGGTCGCCCGTGAAGACCGAACCCAGTGATTGCACGGTGATCGTGTCGTTGCCCGTTTCGCCGTTAATCGTGAGGCTCGCGAAAGCCGCAGCCGGCGCGGATAGCAACACCGTTGACGTGTCCGTATCCACGACTTCCAAATTGTCGGCGTTCAGCCGCACGACGATATTGTCCACGCTTCCCGCATTGACCACGGGCGTCGTGTCGAAGTTGAGCACGACCTCGTTTCCATCGCCGCCGACGTAACTCACCTCTAGCGGCACTGCGTTCAACAGCAAGGTGCTCCCTTCCGGCAACCCGGCGAATCTGCCGCCGACCGCCGCCGATCCCGTGTTGTCGATGATCACGAACGAGTCCACAGCCGAAGGGGTAAACCCGAGCGACACATTCAAGGCCGCCCCGCCGGACGAGTCGGCGTCGAGATCGATCGCACCGGTAATCACGGTCTGATTGAAGCCGCCACCGGGCGCGGTGCCGCTCAGCAGCACGTTCACCGACGTTGCGGTGTCGAGACCCAATTGGCCAATACTCAGCGATCCGTCGAGCCGCGCGCCGGCGCGAATCGCCACGCTGCCCGGAACCGTGCCGGCCCCGCTCAGCGTCGCACCCGATCCAACCGTCACCGGGCTCAGGGCGTCAAGACTTCCGTCGATCACGAGTGTCCCGCCGTTGACCGACGTCGCTCCCGTGAAAGTTTGGTTCGACGAAAGCGCCAGACGTCCGACCCCAGCTTTCGACAATCCGCCCGTTCCGGAAACAACTCCCGCATAAATGGTGTCGCTCGTCTGATTCACCGTCAGCGTGGCCGAACCCAAAGTCACG